>DAHVPA010000215.1 GCA_027318525.1 Candidatus Cloacimonadota bacterium
AACAGAAGCTCAATGAAATAAGAAGGAGGCAGTCATGAGCGAGTTCAAAGATCTGACTATATGCAATGATGCTCAAATAATGCTGAAGAAGGCGCAGGAAGACGGTATTGAAACAGCATGGGACAGATTAAAAAAACAGCAACCGCAATGCGGATACTGCGAACTGGGAGTGTCCTGCCGTATCTGCGCCATGGGACCATGCCGCATCGACCCGTTCGGTGAAGGACCGCAGCTGGGAGTTTGCGGCGCCGACGCCGACATAATTGTCGCCAGAAATTTAGCCCGTATGGTGGCGGCGGGGTCAGCTTTTCAAAGATTTCAAATTTTTCGCCGCCATGCTGGCGTGAATAGTAGCGGCAGATGGCTTCCATCCTGCGTTTGATGTCGGCATAGGTCTTGAAGGCAAGGTAGTTTTCAGGTTGGGTAGTATAATCCGCCAGCCAGTCGTAAAGGGTTTTCCAGACCCGTTCAGTAACGGTTCCGGAAGCATGGGCAAGGTAGATACCGACGCTGGCAAAGAACTCCACAATGCGCTTATCCTTTTCTTTTTTGGGATGGATTTCCAGCAGGTTCATCAGTTCCAGCATACGTTTATTGAGCGTTTTCTCGGAGATGGCTTTCCCGGATTTGTTGCCCGGCATGAGCACAGACTGAGAGAAATAAATCAGGTCCTGCAGGCGGACGAGGTTGTTGGGATGGGTGGAATAGAAGTCTCCCACGGCGATTTCCCTGATTTTATCCAGCTGCTTGAGGTATTCGTCGATGTCGAAATTGAGGTATTTCTCATCCAGACCGGAGGCGAACTTGAAGAAAACGGTGCCGATGGTCTTGATATCGGGCATGGCAAGGTAGCCGATGCGGTCGCAGGTTACTTCCGCATAACGCTGCCAGCGCAGGAAATAGATGGCGAGGGCAGCGGGGATTTCCTCATTCTCGCGGTTGGCGAGGATTTTGTTCACGACGTCGAGCTGGCTGTGCTTGTAAATCAGATGACCGATTTCGTGCCCGATCACAAAGCGCAGCTCATCATCGCTGAGCTGCTGAATCAGGGACGAGGTGAAGCAGATGATGTGAGGAACAATGCCAAATCCGTTGATGGAAAAGGCATTGACCTCAGTGATGGCATAAAGGTAAAAGTCGATGGCTTCCCTGAATCCGAAGAACTCCTGGATTTCGCCGCAGAGCTTGTAAAGACGCGGTGCGATGACCTTGTTGAGCTTGACTGTGTTGGCAAGCATGTGATTGGTGATGTTTTCCAGCTCATCCTTGTTGTCAAAGATGTCATAATACGATGCCAGCGCATAGTCTTCCTCCAGGATGCGAACGAGCTCAGTTTCGCCCGTAAAGCGCAGCCTGGCAAAGTCAAACTTTTCCATCTGACTCTCCCTGTCCCGGTTTTTGGGAAATATTCTTAGCTTAAGGTTGCCTTGTAATCGGAAAGTCGCAGCACATGAGAGATTTCCTCATGGATGATGCGGGCAAGGGCAGCCTGGGCTTTGGGATTGGTGATAGCGTCCTTGATGGTGTGGAAAAAGAGCAGGGTATCTTTTTCGAACTGGATGGCATGGTCCAGGATGGCTATAACGTCCTGAGCCTTGGTGGCAAGCTGGATGGCGGCATCAGGGCTGTTGAAGATGCGGGAATCGACAATGGTCTTGAGATAGGAAGCAACCAGTTCCCAATCCTGGGTGAAAGTGAGGTTTTTGAGGTCGGCATCGTCGCGCAGGGCAAGGAAAATCTTTTCATGATTGACTTCCTGGTCGCGCAGGGTGGTGATCAAATCCTGGGATTTGGCATCCAGCCCCTTATGCTTGAGGGCTTCGTTGTAAAAGGCATAACCGTTGTGCTCAATCTGCACGGCAAGTTCAATGATTTCATTGACGGAATAGGTGGACATTCTCTCCTCCTCGGTTTTTTATCGATATAATAATATCAAACTCAGCAATAAACAAATCAAACCTGCACAGGGGATTACTGTCAAGCCCAAAAAGCTTCTTCCACAAGCAGTATCTTAGGGTGCCAGTTCCGCTGTTACCCTGTAATAGTAATGATTGGCGCTGATGGCTTCTTCAAAGTAACGGGCAGAAGGCGTTCCAACAAGAGAATAACCGCTGTAAGCATCGGAGCTGCGGTAAACCTTGTATCGGGTGACAGTGTAGGGATAAGTCCAGTCCAGCCTTATGGTGTTTGTGGCGGCAATCCTAGTGATGACTGGAGCTGAGATGGGCGGAAGAGTCTGCCAGGTGATTGTCCTGGGACCCCAGATGTTGTTGTCCTCAGCCGCTTCAGAAATCGCACCCTGGTAATCCAGCAGGCACCAGAAAGTCCAGACGCCGGGTGTATTATTGGAGATGGCGGGGAAGTCGACAGAAGTATTGGAATAGGCTGCCAGACTGCTTACGGTGCGATAATAATCCGGAGTGGAACCTACTGCGGGCTGGGTGGCAGAGTTTATATATACGCCTATCCGGAAGGATGTAGTGATGGGCGTAGCTGAGTTATTGCGCAGGGAAACAGTATAATAGATGCTGCTGCCAATAACGGGATAGGAGTTGTTCAGGCCATAACCGGTAACTATCAGATCAGGTGAACCGCCCAGCCAGTTTATCCTGTTATAGCTGTCGCCTTCATGTAATGCTCCGGAGAATTCTCCAGTGGCAGCATAGATATTTACGGTGCCGATATCAATTGTTTTGCGGACGTTCCACGATCCTTCCCAGGTATTGCGAGGAAAAACAGGTTCGTTGATGGAAATGGTCTGGTCATTATTTATAACGAGGAGGGCTAATGCCAGATAACCGTTTTGGAAGGTGCAGTGATGGAAGGAGTGCACGGTGGAAACAAAACTGCCTTGTTTGACATAGACTCCGCCGGTATTCATGTATTCGAACAGAGCATACTCAGCGCTGATGGTGCCGCCGCTTTCGATGTGGCAATAGTAGTAGCCGGTATTGTGAGTCAGTCTGGCAGGATGGGATAAGCCTTCGCCCAAAAGCTCCAGTAAGCCGCCTGAATTGACGTCAATAGTTTTAAGATGGTCGATTTCCAGCCAGCCGTCAGCTCCAATTTTGAGTGTTCCTGTGCTGTTGACATTGATATTGCCTGTTGTTTTCAGATAATGGTTGTTCAAATCAAGTATGCCTGTGTTGACAGTGATATCAGCTGCATTCAGGCAAATGAGGTTGGAACCAAGTGAGACTGATGAAGTTGATGCTTTATTGACTTTCAGACCATAGAAGTAACTTGAAC
>DAHVPA010000216.1 GCA_027318525.1 Candidatus Cloacimonadota bacterium
AAGAGCAAAACGGACGAGTTTGACGTTATCCTGATCGATTCCACGGACCCGGTTGGACCGGCGGAAGGGCTGTTCCGCAGAGAGTTTTATGCTGATTGTTACAAGGCCTTAAAAGCGGACGGTATCCTTACCATCCAGTCGGAAAGTCCCTGGATTCCGGATTTGCAGTCGGTAATACGGCAAGCCAATCAGGACCTGAAGTCCCTGTTTCCCATCGTTATGCCCTATACGGCAGCGATTCAGACCTATCAGGCGGGACTTTGGATGTTCCAAATGGCAAGTAAGAAGTATAATCCGTTGGATAATATAGACAGTAGCAGATACCATGGTTTTGACTTGGGATACTATAACCGGGAACTGCATAGGGCGTGCTTTGTCCTGCCGGGTTTTGTAACAAACCTGCTGTCCTGAGCTGACGGATTTTGTGCGTAAAAAGAAAGCCGCCTTAAACAGCGGCTTCTTTTTTCATATTGAGAGGTACGGGAGGATCAGTTAATCGCAATTCCCCAGGCAGGGCTTGTCTTTCCCCATCTGGTGCTTCATCATCTTGTTGTCGCCTTTCATCATCTGCTTGTGTTTAGGTCCCATCATGTCCTTGAACTTCTGCTTTTGTTCGGGAGTCAGCTCTTTCATCATAGCCTGATGGTGGTCAGCCTGTTTATTGGCAATTTCCAGTTCCAGGTCGGAGATGTTCTTGTTGAGTGATTTGACCTTGGCATAGTCTTCTGCCTGCATGGCGTTCTGTTTGTCGATGCGCAGATTCTGCAGGGCGGCTTCTTTGAGATTCATATATTTCTTATGTTCGTCTTTGAGGGTGTCGATCTTTTTCTGTTGCTCGGGAGTGAGCTTGAGGTCCTGCATCATGTTGGCGTGATTTTCCATCATGGGACCTTTCATCTGCATCTGATGCTGACCGCAATCCTGACAGTCATCTTTCATGTTCTTCATGGGCTGCTGCTGGGCAAAGAGCATTAAGCTGAGTGCCAGAATAGCCAGAGTGATAAGCAATATTTTCTGCATTGTTTACTCCTTTGGTGGGTTATTGGCTTCGGGTTGTTCCCGATGGTTGAAACCGTTGCGCCTGTCAAAGCGCTGCATACGGTTCAGCCTGTGTTCAAAAAACTTCTTCGCTTCAGCGGGGGTCATATTTCTGCGCACTTCGATGAGAGAAGTGGCAAGCTTGCGTTCCAGTTTATCCTGAGCCTGGAGGGAAAGTTCCATAGCCTGGAGGGAAGCTTTTTCGTCGAATTTGGGTTTGGTCATGGTATTGACAAATTCGCGTTTGGCTTTCCGGAAGTCGTTGCGCAGTTTACGGATTTCATCCTTGTCTTTGAAGAGACTGTCGGGTGACATCCGATCTCCGCGATGTTCCCAATTACTGTGGGGATGACCTGAGCCGGGAGGTGCAAACAGGGGTTTGTGGAATGTGGTCGTATAGACAAACATTCCCAGCACCGCCAGGTTGAAGGCGAGTGATAAAATCAATAAAATAGCCATGAGGTGCTTGCTCATTCGATTCCTCCGTTGGTATACAGGGTGCTGACCAGTCCGTTTTCACCGAAGCTGGCGCGGGTGGAAAGGTCTCTGCTGTTTGTGTTTTGGGTACTGAAGGTTTTGACTCCGACCAGAGAACCGACATACAAGCTCAGCAGGACTGCAATGGCAACGGGAACTGTTTGCCAGCGGAGGCTGTGGGCTCTTCTCTGAGCTTTAGCCTCCCTGGCTTTGACTGTATCCATGATGCGAGAATGCAAAAAAGCCGGAAACTCAGTTTGGGGAGTGGATTGAAAGGCACGATGAAAGCTTCTGTATTCATCTGCGAGTTTCCGGCAGACAGAGCATTGACGTGCCTGACCGCAGGAGTCGAACCAGCTTTGCATGGCTTGCGCCTGCTCAGGCTTGAGTTCTCCATCCAGCCAGGGGATTAGGTCTTTGCGGAATTTACGGCACGTCATGTTTACCTCTTTTACTGTTCAGCCAGAGCCGAATCAGTTTGTCTATAATTGGATACATTGCCGCCTCCGTTTTCCTTCATTATTTTTTTCCGAAGCTGTTTTTTAGCGCGGACGAGGAGGGATTCCACCGCCTTGACGCTGATGCCCAGCTTGAGGCTTATTTCTTTATAGGAAAGGTTTTCGTAGTATTGGAGGTGGATAACGGTGGAAAGCTTGATGGGAAGTTCCCGGATGGCGTTGTTGAGAACGGTGTAATCGATTTCCGGTTCGGCATGGCTGCGGTCGCGCACGTTTTGAAAGTCTTCCGGAGGACGCAGCACCATGCGTTTGTGTTGTTTGATAAAGTTCAACGCCATATTGTGCGCCATGCGGTAAAGATAGGCGACAGCAGTTTTTTCCTCGATATCGCCGATGCGGTCGTAGAATGCGATAAAGACATTCTGCACCAGGTCGTGCGCATCGTCATCCACTTCCACAAACCGCAGCAGGTAGTTATAGATGCGCTTTTCGTTATCGGTCAGGAACTTTTCGAAGCTTTCAGGTTTCATTTTTCTCCACTGATTCATATACTAAAGCGGACGGCTTTTCCTGCAAGACTTTTTTTAAGCGGGTGAGGATAACTCCGGACGATATGGACTTTATGGATAGGAGAGAGTTTCGCAATGCTCCGTCCTTCGGACTCTTTATCCATAGTTTATTAGTTTCTGTTAGCTCTTCAGCGTTAATTCCCCATTCTCAATTCTCCATTTTCAATTTTGAGTTCTCAATCACCCATGCTTGCTGAGAGGGGTTAACGTGGGCTTTCCCCTCGAAGACCCCGCGTTGACCCCTCCGGTTTAACGTGAAACAATTCAACTACTCCAGTGTATGAGTCACCATCTTATCTGCACTTAAGATATGAAGTTAACCCCGGCAGGGAGAAAATTAAGGATGGATTTCATTCGGTAAACTCCGGTTTCTTCGGCTTTGATTTATAGTGGGATAAAATCTATTCCGAAAAATAAGGAGGAAAATATGAAGACCCGCTTCAAATACAACATTCAGGGCATGACCGGAAAACTGGACGGGATGGTCTATTACTGGCATCCGGACGCCGGCAACATCCTTGCCAGACGCTATACTGTGCCGGATAGGAATCCCTCCGCCCAAAGGATGAAACTCATCATGGCTAATCTGCAGGCTCTCAACCCTGCCTCCGGATACAGGCAAAATTTCAAGGACTACCTGATTATGTATAACCGTCTGCCCGTCAACCGTGACAAGCCTGCCATCAGT
>DAHVPA010000217.1 GCA_027318525.1 Candidatus Cloacimonadota bacterium
TTTTATGCTCAACTCACGCAGAGGGTTTGCAGAGAGTCTGCAGAGACTAAGTCTCCGCAAATCCCCTCCACAGACTGAAACCGGGTTGGGAACCGGAATGGGGGATGGGGTTTGACAGAAAGGCAGGGAGAGAAAAGATGACACAAAGAAAGCGGATAATTCTGGTCACGATAATTGTGCTGCTGGTTTTAAGCGCAGCCGGCATCCTCTGGTATCAGCTCAAGTCTGAAGGCGGGGATGACAGCGCTAATGCTGAACACAAGCTGCCCGCCATTAAACTGATTCTGACCAATGGCTGCGGATTTGAAGGAGTGGCAAAGGAATTTTCCGATTTTCTGGCGGATAAAAATGTGGATATTGTCTTTATGGGCAATGCCAGACCGATATATGACAAAACGCTGATTGTGAACCGCAAGGGCGATGCCGTTGACTTGCAAAGACTGCAGCGTATGACCGGGATTGAGAGATTTACCGAAGCCAGAAACGAGAATGCTCTGGCTGAATTTGAAATCATCATCGGCAAAGATTACGAAACTTATACAAAAAACTGATAGACGAAGCGGAGAATTATGTCAGACCTCAAAGCAAAGGTAGAACTAATAGTTGAATGGCTGGTGGAAAAAAAGGCTGAGAATATCAGCACCTATGATTTTACCGGCAAAGGTTCTTTTACGGACTATGTAATCATCTGCGAAGGACAGGCAGATCTGCATGTGCGCGCCATCGGCAATCATATTCTGGATATGGTCAAAGAGCATCATTTCCCGCTCTTGAGCAAAGAAGGCATCGAGTATTCGCATTGGGTATTGGTGGATTTGGGTGAAATCATCATCCATATCTTCCTGCCTGAAACGCGTCAGTATTACAAAATCGACGAGTTTATCACCAATTATCTGCAAAAGCTGGAGCAAATCGAGAAATAACTATGATTAAACAGTATATTTACGACCAGGTAGTAGCCATTCTGGATGCAGCCGGACTCAAACATGAAGGCGAATTCTATATTGAAGTGCCCAACAATCCGGAATTTGGAGATTTTTCCACCAACGCCGCAATGATTCTGGCGAAGGAAAATAAGAAATCGCCCAAAGCTATTGCGGAGATACTGATAAAGGAACTCAAGAAACACAAGGGATTCAAGAAGGTGGATATAGCCGGTCCGGGCTTCATCAATTTCGTGCTGTCGCCGCAGTATTATCAGGATTCACTCTGGGAAATCCAGGAAGCAGGTGAAAGTTATGGCGATTCCGACTTTGGGCAGGAGGAAAAAGTCCTGCTGGAATTCGTGAGCGCCAATCCCACCGGACCCCTGAACATAGTCAGCGCCAGAGCTGCCGCTTTTGGAGATACCTTATACAGGGTGATGAAGAAAGTGGGTTTTGACGCCACCCGGGAATTCTATATCAACGATGCCGGTAATCAGGTCGATATCCTGGCGGAATCAGTGGAACTGCGGCTGCGTGAGATTCAAGGCGAAAAAATGGAAGAATTCCCCTATGAAGCTTATCACGGGGAATATGTGAAGCACCTGGCGCAAAGACTCAATTCGCAGGAAGGCGTGCGCTTTTTTATGATGCCCGAAAAAGAAAGAATGGAACACCTCAAGGAATTTGCCCTTAATGAAATCCATCAGATGCAGCAAAACAGCCTGGAAAAATTCGGGGTTGTGTTTGACAGCTGGGTATCGGAAAAAACCCTGCGTATGGAAGGAGTGGTGGAAGAGGTCCTGAGTTATCTGGCTGAAGCAGATTGCACTTATGAAAAAGAAGATGCCATCTGGTTTTGCTCCACCAAGTTCGGAGATGACAAAGACCGCGTTCTGATGAAGTCAGACGGCTCCATCACCTATTTCGTGCCAGACCTGGCTTATCATCTGACCAAGCTGCAGCGCGGATTTACCAAACTCATCGATGTCTTTGGTCCCGACCACCACGGTTATGTGCCGAGACTGAAAGCAGCTTTCCAGGCATTGAACTATGACGATGAAATGCTGGAGGTGATATTCCTGCAGCAGGTTAACCTGTTTGAAAGCGGCGAACGCATAAAAATGAGCAAAAGAGCCGGCAAGATAGTGACGATGGATGACCTGCTGAGCGTCGTCAGCAAAGACGCCGCCCGCTATTTCTTTATTGCACGCAAAGCCAATGCGCACCTCAATTTTGACCTCGATCTCGCACTCAAGAAAAACAATGAAAATCCAGTCTATTACTGCCAGTATGCTCATGCCAGAATCTGCAGCATTTTGAAGAAAGCTAAAAAAGATAAAGTCCTGCCCAAGACCTGGAAGAAAGAACTGGTCACCAAACTGGTCAAACCGGAAGAATTGGCATTAATCAAGAAATTGACGGAGTTTCCCGAACTTCTGATCAGCATTGCCCAGCAGCGTGAACCCTATAGATTGACAATGTTCGCAGAAGAGCTGGCAGGAATGTTCCACCGCTTTTATGCCAAATTCCAAGTGGTCAGCGACAAACATAAAGAATTGTCTCAGGCAAGGCTGCTCCTGATGGATAACATCAGAGCCGTGCTGGCTCTCTGCTTTGAGCTAATGGGAATCAGCGCTCCGGAAAAGATGTAATGAACCTGAGTTTCCGAGCCATGCGGGAAGAAGATCTGGAAGATGTGTTAAAAATCGAATCCGCCTGTTTTTCTGATCCCTGGCTCAAGGAGCTGTTTGAAATGGAATTGCAGCACGATGCCTATGCTGCTTATCAGAACGGTCAATTGGCAGGTTATATCTGCGCAATGCAGGTCCTGGATGAATGTTCGATAACCAATATCGCCGTGCAGCCGGAACTGCACAGGCAGGGTGTTGCAGAATATATGTTTGAGCAGTTGTATCGGATAATGGATAAACGTGAAGTCAGGTATTATTATCTGGAAGTCCGTTCTTCCAATCAGGCAGCAGTAGCTTTGTATGAAAAGCTGGGTTTTGATCGGGTGGGTATCAGAAAAGGATATTACCATAATCCGGTGGAAGATGCACTGGTTATGGCTTTGAACAGGTCTCAAAACTGAGAGATTGTATGCAGGATTTTGATTTTCTCGTCATCGGCAGCGGCATAGCCGGTCTGGTTTATGCGCTGGAAAGCTCCAAACTCGGCAAAGTGGCTGTCATCACCAAAAAACTGATGCATGATTGTAATACAGATTACGCTCAGGGTGGGATTGCAGCGGTTCTGGATGCACATGATTCCTTTGAGGCGCATATTCAGGACACCTATGTGGC
>DAHVPA010000218.1 GCA_027318525.1 Candidatus Cloacimonadota bacterium
AAACTCTTACGGTATATGACACACTTAAACAACTGGTGCCTATGGCGACGGATGGATACATTCTGGGCTGGTTGGCGAGATTCGGTTTCAGGGATGATGATGTAAAGAAAACTGTCGCTGTCCTCAGTGGGGGAGAAAAATCACGACTCTATCTATCTATCCTGATTCACGAAAAGCCAAATCTGCTAATTCTTGACGAGCCTACTAACCATTTGGATATCATGATGATGGATGCTTTGCTGGATGCTCTTCAGGATTATGACGGGACCATCATATTCGTCTCTCATGACAGATACTTTATCAAAGAGCTTTCCAGCAAATACTGGGTCTTTCATAAAATAGTGGAAGAGAACAGATTGATAACGACCATCAGAGAAATAGACAAAACATTGGAAGAACTTCTGGAGTTGGCTTACTCCGAACCTGAGACGGAAAAAGCCAAAACTATGCAGGTAAATAACAGGAAAAAGAAAACAAATCCTTGGATTTTAGAACAGCTGCAGAATGATATTGAACTGCACCACAAAGAACTTAGTAACCTTCATCTTGAACTGCATGGTATCCAGGCTAGACTTTCCCAATCTGAAACATATAGCAGTCCTGAGCTTTACAGAGAACTGATAGTCAAATCTGATAGTTTGGAAAAAAGCATTGCAGATGTAAGAACAGAACTTGACACTATGGAAACAAGGTATCTGGAATTGAGCTATGACTAAAAAACGAAAGCGGATTGGCTTTACCACTACCTTGCCGGTGGAGGTAATCCTGGCTGCAGGACATATCCCGGTTGATTTGAACAACTATTTTATCAACAACCAGCCTCTGGCTTTGATTGCTGAAGCAGAAAAAGACGGATTTCCCCGTAGTGTATGTTCCTGGATCAAAGGAATCTATGCTGCAGCCAGGAAAGCAAATCTGGATGAATTAATCGGTGTTACGCAGGGGGATTGTTCCAACACCCATTCCCTGATGTCCATGCTCAAAGATCAAGGGGTTGCAGTTAGTGGTTTCGCTTTTCCCATCAACAGAGAATATAATACTCTGGAAAATGAGATTGCGTTGTTTGAAGAGCGCTTCGAAACTGACCATAGTGAAGTAATAAAAACCAAGCAACGCCTCGATTTGATCAGGCAGAAGCTGATACAACTGGATGAACTGACCTGGAAGCATAACCTTGTGACAGGTGCGGAAAACCATTATTGGTTGGTCAGCGCATCTGATTTTGGTGGTAATCCGGATATGTTTGAGGAAAAGCTGGATAACTTTATTTCTGAGGCAGCATCTAGAAATCCGTATAAACCAAAGTTGCGTTTAGGCTATCTTGGTGTCCCGCCCATCTTCAGCAATCTGTATGAAGTAGTCTGCAGTTTGGAAGCAGAGGTTGTTTTCAACGAAATTCAAAGGCAGTTTGCCATGCTGACGCAGAATACGGATATTGTAATCCAATATCTTGATTATACATATCCCTACAGTGTGTTTGAGCGGTTGGAAGACATCAAAACTGAAGTTCAGAAGAGAAATGTCGTTGCTCTGATAAGCTATAATCAGGCATTTTGCCATCGCCAAATTGACAATATTTTGCTTCGCAAGTATCTACAAATTCCTTTCCTAACGCTGGAGGGAGACCAACCAGGTGAAATTGATTCACGAACCTTACTCAGATTGGAAAGCTTTGTGGAAGTCCACTCCTGATTACAGGCTTTGCCTGACAAGAATAACCGGTTAGAATAGTAATATGATATGTAAACCCAAAGTTGCAGTTGGTATCAGTGGTGGAGTAGATTCCACCATGGCAGCGAAACTTCTGCTCAATCAAGGATATGATGTGGTCGGACTGACGATGTCTATATGGGACGAATCTATCCCGATAAAGGAATCTACGAAAAGCGGCTGTTTTGGACCGGGAGAAAAAGATGACCTGATTCAGGCCGCAGAGATTTGTTCAAAGCTTGGAATTGCGCATCATATAATCAAGCTGCAAGGAGAATACAAACAGGAAGTTCTTAACTATTTCTGTTCGACCTATCTTGATGGTAAAACACCCAATCCCTGTTTGATGTGCAACCGGAGAATGAAATTTGGCTTACTGCCTATGAAAGCAAAAGAGCAGGGAGTTACTTTTGATTATTTTGCCACAGGGCATTATGCCAGAATAGATTACAACGCAAGATGGAAACGCTATCAGATTAAGAAAGCTGTTGATTTGTCAAAAGATCAGTCTTATTTCTTGTCTTTTCTTTCACAGGAACAACTCAGTTCTCTTATGTTTCCAATGGGTGATCTAAAGAAATCTGATACAAAGAAACTTGCCCTGGAAAGCGGATTTGGGGAACTGGCTGAAAAAAAGGAAAGCCAGGACTTTCTGGAGACGGATGATTACGGCGTCCTGTTTGATGAAGGAACGTTTGAAACCGGGGACATTGTTGACAGCAGAGAAAAAGTTTTGGGCAAGCATAAAGGGTTGATTCATTACACAATCGGACAACGAAAAAACCTTGGCATCGCAGGTCAGAGTGAACCTTATTATGTAATAGACATTGATCTGGAGCACAATCGTTTAATCGTTGGTCCTCAGAGATATTTATACAGCATTATCTGCAAGGTCGTCAATATAAATTGGGTGTCAATCCCGGCTCAGGAAAAGCCATTCTGGACCAAAGCCAAAATCCGCCTCCAGCATGAACCGGCAGATTGTTATGTCACTCCTATCACTGCTGACTCAGCAGAAGTTAATTTTGAAAAGCCACAGCTTTCCATCACACCGGGACAGGGCATTGTCTTTTATGACAAGGAAATTGTCTTTGCAGGCGGTATAATCGATAAAGCATAATGAGGTTAGAATAATGTCAAGGACTGAAAGACCAACGACCAACCAGATTGTAGAAATGCTCAGCATTACTGATTCAGATGCTGTAAATGAGCTGTTTAAACAAGCATATGAAATCAAAAAACAAAATGTGGGGACAACTGTCTATTTCAGAGGTATAGTTGAGCTGAGCAATATCTGCCGCAAAAACTGTTACTATTGCGGCATCAGGAGCGGAAACCAGAATGTGGAAAGGTTTAAGCTGAGTCAGGAAGAGGTTATTCAAAGCGCTCTATGGGCTTATGAGCAGCATTATGGTTCGGTTGTTTTGCAATCCGGCGAAAGGGATGATGAAGAATTTGTCTGCTACATTGAGAATATCATCAAAGAACTGAAAAGACT
>DAHVPA010000219.1 GCA_027318525.1 Candidatus Cloacimonadota bacterium
TATGATTATTGTTTATAATCAGAGTTTTTTCAGGCTGTGTGGCAGTGAGCTGTGTGGAAGCCTGATTCTATCTACATTGTTACGACGTGATGATGAATTTTGATTGATGGTGATACGACGCATAGCCACATTATCAGCAGTCACGCGGAAATAACACTGGTCGCCAGTAATCCCTGCAGTTGCAAGTTGAGCCTGGGTAACTGTAACAGATGTCTGAGCAGTAGACGTCAGATTTGTAAATGACATAAAGGGAGTTGTCGGAAGTGGAGCGACATAGACTTCATAATGCTGGGCATTGTCACTAGCTTCCCAACTGATCGTTAAATCGCCATCCAGATTGCCCACTGCGGCAATTCCGATGTTCTGGGGTATCTCAGCCATTGCCTGAACCACCAGGGTCACATAAAGTTTGACTGGAGATGTGACTGCATCATCAGAGAAGATCCAAGTCTGGGCAGTATAAGTTCCAGCCGGCAAACCGGAGGTATTCACCTGTAGATTAATGTCCGTACTTCCGCCAGCCAGGATATTACCTGTGTTTACAGGAGTGGAGAGCCATCCAGTAGGCGGTAAATAGCAAGCCGGACCGGTGATGTTGTCTATAAACATATAAGCCAATTCAGTGTTAATCTTTGTGTACTTAAATGCAACATAAATATCTGTATCATTATATGCTGCCAAACTAACGTTCTGAGTATGCCAGAGGTCATCACCCAACGGACCTATTGTATTCAGCAAGGAAAATGCAGTAGTATCGGTGGTGGTGGTAGATACCCAAATCTGCACGGTTTCACTGGTATTGTTGAAATCCATCAGATGGAAAGTAAGATCATTGTTACCGACAACTGGGCGCATCTTGGGAGTCATCAGCCACTGGTAATCAAGGCAACCTTCCGATGCAAAAACAAAGGTGCTGCCGGTGCTTCCCTCATAACCGTATCCGTAATAGATATCAGTCTGAGGACCAATCCAGCCATCCCATCCTGCGAATGAACCTGCTTCCCAATCCTGGTTGAGGTTAGCACCCAGGACAACATCACCACTATAAATCCCGCTGGCAGTATCCCAAGCCAGATCAACAGTGCCGGGATTGTTTACAGAAGCCGGATATGACAGAGTGGTATTGGTAGCCTGAGTAAAGGTAAAGGTATTCTGGACAGGGACAATCCTTGCCCAATCCATATAGATATCACGAGTGATATCCTGTCCTTCCAGTATATCAACACTAAACGATGCTGTAGGGTATCTGACCAGGCTGCAGGTTGCAGTGTAGTTACCCGTTACGACATCCAGAAGCTGATAATAACCCAGGGAATCAGAAGTAGTAATGCGGCTGCCTATTGTAATGGTAGCTCCTGCTAAAGCTGTATTGGTGGTGGCTTCCCGGACATAGCCATGGATGTCACCTGTAGCAGGGGGAGCAGAAACTGTCATGCTTATGGGTATCACCATGACATCTCCTCTACCGCTGGGAGCTATATAGTTAGAATTGTTGTAAATCATCAGATTGGCAGTCCGTGTGCCCAGTGATATATTATTGGCATTGAAATGCAGGTTGTAGTTGGTAGTGCCAGCCGGTGCTGTTAAACCATAGATGTCAAGCTGGTCAGGATAGGCATCGAAAGCCACCCATTTAACTCCGTCAGCATAAACATCCAGGCACAAATCAAGACTCATCTGCACCCAACCAGCTTCTGTCGTATCCCAGTAGTAGCTTGAGCCATGGACATAGTCACTAGCCAATGAATAAGGTTTACCATCCACCTGGTCCACCGGCACAATCATCACCAGGAAACTCTCGTGGAAGGTCATGGGTGTAGGCAGGGTATATTCAGTTACTGTCGGATAAGCATTGGCAGTGATGGATGGTGAAGTGAACAGCACTGACGTTCCTGTAGCATCATAGATTTTAATTGTGAATGTATTGCTGGTTCCCCAGAGGTCGTCCGAAGGTTCATAGAAATAATGCCTGATTGAAGTTACAGTAAGACCAGCTTCATTATACAGACCAAAGTCTTCCAGCCAGAAATAGGTTCCCCTTTCAGAGACGGCTCCGGTATAGTATGCCATTTCATCGACAGTATTATAACCCAACCAGGCGGGAGAGCGATCAATAACTATGTTATCTGAAGGTTCGACCCGGAAAGACCTGTCAGGTGTGGCTATCTTTTGCGGTTTAATGAAATTGCTCTGGTTACGTGCAACAGGAGTGGTATCTGTGATATACATAGCCACAGCGAGAGTATCAGTTCCGCCCGGATTGGAAAGAGCCAGTGTCCTGTTGGTTTCCTCCAGAGAATAAAGCGGAACATCAATGCTGGTGGGAGAAGCAGAAAGCTCAGCCCATTTCAGATAGAAGTTATGGCTGGTTGTGTTGTTGGCAGTAATGTTTATTCCTGTATCAGTGGATCCAAAATAGTCAGCTCCGGGAGTAGAACAAGCACCGGTATAGCTGCCAACCACCAGATTATTTATTTGATAAAAACCTGATTCATTGCTGTAGGCGACCTTTGTACCCACCTGAACCTTGGCATTGATAATGGGCGTGGTGGTTCCATATTGATAGACATATCCGCTCAGGTTGCCAAAAGACGGTGCAGGAGGATTATATCCAGCATCTGATACAGAGAAGTTATCCACCATGAAGATGAAAGCATCACTGGATACGCACTGGATGGCTATGTAGATAGTCTGTCCGGCATATGCATTCAGGGAATAAGTATACTGAGTCCAATCAACCGGAGCAGAAACATACTGAGTGGCACTGCCGGCAAGGTAAGTTGTGAAAGCCGTCAACGGATCATTGGTAGTGTTTGACACCCTTACTTTAAAGCGTTCCAGACCATATTGGTCAGTGTATGATTTTGCCCAGAAGCTTACACTTGCAGTGGGTCCCGTAATTGGAATTGCCGGTGTAATCAACCAGTCATTGTTATTTGGCGTAGGAACAGCATCAAAGCAATAAGCTCCCTTGTAGCCGGAGTATGTGTCCATAGTCGTTCCACTCATGTCCGGACTTGATTGGGATGCATTAAAGATGATATACGAGCCTGTATAACCGGAATTAGTGAACGAAAGATCAGTAATACCATAAGTGGGGCGTCCGTCTCCATCATACTGGGTCCAGGGTGCAAACGTCAGCGCAAAATCTTGATAGGTTTCAAAGCCGTCACTGAATCTATAAGCCACGGCACTCCCGGAAAGAT
>DAHVPA010000021.1 GCA_027318525.1 Candidatus Cloacimonadota bacterium
ATAACCGTATTCATCGCCGTATGCACATTTCTTTATTCTTTCACTTAGTTTTATGATCTGCAGTTCGGATAAAAAAGGATGTGCACCTCCAATGCTATCAGTATATGTGCGCACCTGGTTTATTCCATTGTAAAAACCATTACTGTTATAACTCATCAGACAGGCATACAGATACAAATCAAGCTGGGTAAACTTTGGATTACAACTCAAGAGCAGCTCTTCTTCATAAATTTCTGTAAAATCGGCTCTGAGAGAGAACAGCACACCTTTGTCAATCATGAGTGCTTCTTCTTTGCTGATACGAGCATTAACCCAGAATCCATTCTTTCCGTCACCTGCATAATGACTGACGAGACCGATATCCTGCAAGGCGATAATATTGACGATATCTTTATAATTTACCCGTTTATATCCTTCTATTACATTGAAATTCATGTCCTGCCAGTGTGACAGTTCAGTTGCTATATATAGCGAATCCAGCGAGCCGTAACCGGCAAAGTTCTTTTTTAGTAAGGGCAAAATATCAGAACCAAGCTTTGCTGATTTAGTGGAATACTCAGCAGGTGTATTTGAATCATAAAAGGGATATACCTCAACGTAGCCTGTCAGTACCTGCTTAGTTTTTAGAACTACTGAAACATGATATAGATTGGTTCCGTTAGGATATCCCATCGCAACCAATAAACTCGTGGAGATAGCCAGTAATGCAGATATAATATACACTTTCATATTTAGCTCCATAGTAGAGACAAGGTGTTATATGCCGATGCAGAAAGAAGAAAAAACATACGCTAATGATTGTTATACATTTCATTAAGTCAAGGGAAATTGTCAGGATACCGAGAATTAATTCTCTCTTGCACACTAAATTGAGATACAGACTGGCGTTACCCATCAAAGCCGGAACGGACTCTCCCAGGCATCGGGCAAAAACAACTCCTGCCGGATACACCCGCAACAATAAGAAACTGCTTGACAGATAATCAAATATATCAGCTTTTAGAATCTGGCAAAAGATTACATCCCTGCTGCCGGTTTTTGTGGCAAAAAGGGAACCAAACCAGGGCAATAAACCACTGCATGACACCGCATCAGATGAAAGATAAGGAGGATTGAGCAGTGAAAAAGGGTCTGTTTATTCTCTGCCTGACAGCAATCTGCATTGAACTCTGCGCCGCCGGACTAATGGCAAACCGGATGACCATCTATGCCGAATCCCTGACCACTCTGCGCTGCGATTATGACGTTAATATCTGCAACGAAGCTGCTGTGGTAACTGTCAGGGAAAGCTTCCGGCAAAACTACAACCATCTCTTTAAACCGCGCTATATCTACCCTTTGCCCCAACAGGCATCAGTGACCGGTATGCGCTGGTATTTTGCAGGGCAATGGCATGAAGCCACAGTCTCTGTGCAGCCTCAGACAGCTTTGGGCAATCCCGCCTCGTTCTCTGCCCAGCAAGCCATTTATCTGGGCAACTATCCCTACTATTGCGATTTGGACTGCATACCCGCTTTTTTGGATACCATGTGTGTGGAAATAACCTATCTGCAGGTGATGGATTATCACAATGGGGTGGCGGAACTGGTGCTTAAAAACAATCTGGAGGGAATCCAGCTGGCTGCCCTGCTTCAGCAATCCCTGCAGGCAGACATCACTTCCCAAAGACCGATGACGGGATTGGAACTGAGCAGCCACACTCCCGATATGCTGGTCAACAATATCCTGAGCGGCACCGTGCATTACAGCAGCCAGAATCAGAGCGCTACGGCAGATTATGTCCTGCGTTACAGCATGGACTATGAGCATCCCGGCACCCAGGCGATGTCTGTCTTCAGAGACAGCACTCCGGATGGACTGGGCAACGGATATTTCGCTTTTTACGCTGAGCCTGACCCCAGCCTCAGCAGTCTGCAAATCCGCAAGGTATATAACATCATAATCGATGTTTCGGGCAGTATGAGCGGTGAAAAGATACTGCAGGCACAACAGGCATCAGGATATGTCGTGGACCACCTCAACCCCACCGACTGCTTCAATCTGACCGCCTTCAGCACTGCAACCCAGACTCTGTGGACGGATTATCACCCCAATACACCCGCCAATGTTGCTGCCGCACACCTTTTTATCGATGGACTTACAGCCAATGGCAGCACCAATATCCAGGCTGCGTTCGACAGTTCCGTTCCTCAATTTAATCCCGCAGGAGACAGCCTTGCCAACATCATCATCTTTATGACAGATGGCGAACCGACCGTCGGAATAACCGACACCCAGCTGCTTTCCGCTTATGTGGACAGCCTGATTGCCGCTACGGGTGCCGGTATCTGCGTATTCAGCTTTGGAATCGGCACCAGTGTCGATGAAGAATTGCTCATCCTGCTTTCCGGACATAACAACGGGACAGCCTATTTTGTGGGAAATGACGAAATCTTTGAAGCAGTGACGGACTTTTATAATACAGTCTGCAATCCGACCCTGGTCTATCCGCAGTTCAGTTCCATCCCTGCCGGAGCAATCAGCGAAGTTTATCCCAATCCCGCCCCCAGCTTGTTTTTGGGCAGACAGGTTGTAATCTGCGGAAGATACGATACACCTCAGCATATCGTCTTTGTCTGCCGGGGACAGCTATTTACACATGAAGTCAGCTATCAATATGAGATAAATCTGACCGGGCAGAATCACGGCATTTATGGATTTTTGCCCAAGCTCTGGGCAAAGAAAAAGATTGAATCCCTGCTGGTGCAATACCATGCGCTCCAGCCTTCAAATCCTGATGCTATCGCACTGCGGCAGATGATAACCCAGGTCAGCCAGCATTATCACGTGTTGGCAATCTTTGAAGAAAGTGGTTTTCTGGCAGTCCCGGAAGCGGAAAACACATGGGCGGAAGCTGATATCAGAGCCGGAAGCTGCTTTCCCAATCCATTTGGGGATGTGGTCAGGCTCAGGTTTGAGACCTTAAAGCCGCTGAAACAGGCGGCTCAGCTCAGAATCTACAATGCCAAAGGTCAACTGGTGAAGATAGAGGAATGCCAAGCCAGGACACCGGGCAGTTATGAACTGAGATGGGAAGGCAAAGACAACTCAGGGACCAGGCAGGGAGCCGGTATCTATCTATACATTCTGGAGGGGGGAGATACCCTGGTCACAGGTAAACTGACTCTGCTCAGATAAAGCTTTTAGCTATTTTCCGATACAAAAAGAAGAAAAGATACGTTCCAGCATGTCATCAGTAGTGACAGCGCCGGTGATTTCGGAAAGGGCGGAGACTGCTTCTATCAGGTCAAAGGCGATAAACTCATATCCCGCGGCAGCATTGATGCCATCCAAAGCCTTGTCCAGAGCTGTTAAAGCACGTTCCAGAGCAGCCAGATGCCGAGTATTGGTCACAAGGGCTGCTGAAGTTTCGATTTCCGGCAATGCCAAACGGCTGACCAGTGCCTGACGGAGTGCCATCAGACCATCTTCCAGCCTGGCAGAACAGGGAAGCAGACTGATGTTTTGCGGCAAATGAGAGGTAAACCTGGAAGCGCTCAGATAAGATTTCCATTCGTCAGGCTGAGGTAACTTGTCAAACCCGAGGGTATCGACCTTATTCAGCACGCAAAGCGTCTTTTCCGATACCAGATTGGCAGAGTCGCAACAGCCGCTGTCCAGTGATTCGGGATCGGTCAGCATTACAATCAGGTCAGCTTCCTGCATCAGACTGCGGGTGCGGTCAATCCCCAGTTTTTCCACCTGGTCAATGGTGTCCCTGAGTCCGGCTGTATCGAGCAGACGAACGGGATAACCATCCAAAGACAGCCATTCCTGCAGATAATCACGCGTGGTGCCGGGAATATCGGTGACCAGAGCGCGGTTATCCTCCAGAAAACGGTTGAAGACGGAGGATTTGCCCACATTGGGAGCACCACTCAGGCAGACGCTGAATCCATCCCTGAGGATACGACCCTGTCTGCCGGAAGCCAGCATGGCAAGCAGTTCTTGCCTGATATTGCGAAGTTTTTCCCCGACTGCTGCCAAATCAGGTTCGGGTAAATCCTGGTCGGCAAAATCGATGGAAAGTTCAAAGCTGATGCGGCATTCGGTCAGGTCGGCAATCAGGGCGGAAATTTGGTTCGAAAGCCTGCCCCTGAGTTGATTGAGGGCTGCCTGTTCGCTTTTGGAGGTGCGTGCCTGAATCAGGTCATCAACCGCCTCAGCCTGCGCCAAATCAAGCTTGTGGTTCATAAAGGCGCGGAAGGTAAATTCCCCCGGCTCAGCCAGACGGCAGTCTTTTAGCAAAAGCTGCAGAATCCTGGCAGCCAGGTCGGGATTGCCATGCGAGGAGATTTCCACCATGTCTTCGCCGGTGTAGCTGTGAGGATTGCGAAACACGAGGCAGACCACTTCATCAATTACATCTTTTCCCTCTAAAATATAACCATGCACCGCCTGATAGCCCTTGGCTTTGATTAGGCGGTCTGGCTCGGAAAAGATGCGGCTGACCTTGGCCAGCGATTCAGGACCGCTGACTCTGAGCACTTCCAGGGCAGAAGTTTCGGCTGGAGTGGCTGGTGCTGTTATGGTATCATTTAGAGCAAAGCGCATATCTTCTGGAAAATGCTTTCGGGCGTAAAACCAATCAGGTCATTAAGTTGGGCTATGCTTCCATGCGGGACAAAGGAATCGGGATAGCCAAAGGAGGTGATCTTGACCGGACTTTCAGCAAGGTAATCACGCACGACAGAACCAAAGCCGCCAATCAGGGTATTGGGCTCAATCGTAATAATCCGGCTGCAGGTTTGGCTCAGTTTATCCAGCAGAAGCCTATCCAGAGGTTTGATGCTGCGGACGTTTATCAGCCAGGGGTCATGTCCTTTCTCGCGCAGCATGTCCACCACATCCACAGCAACGGGAAAAGCTGTCCCGACACTGAGGATGGCAAGTTCTTTGCCTTCTGAGATTAGCTCAGATTTACCCGGTTCAAACGGAACAATGTCCTTTCCCAGGCAAAAAGCAGTTCCGCGCGGATAGCGGATGGCAACGGGACCTTCCTTGTAGTCCGCAGCCCAGCTCAACATATCTGCCAGCTCTTCAGCATTGGAAGGAGCAAGTATAACCAGGTTGGGTATAAAATTCAAAAATGATATATCAAAAGCACCGTGATGGGTGGGTCCATCTTCACCCACCAATCCCGCTCTGTCTATGCAAAAAACCACCGGCAGTTTCTGCAGCGCTACGTCGTGGATAATCTGGTCCAGAGACCGTTGCAGGAAAGTGCTGTAAACAGCAAAAAACGGTTTCAACCCACGCACAGCCAGACCAGCAGCAAAAGTAACGGCATGCTGTTCGGCAATGCCCACATCAAAAAAGCGGTCGGGATACTTTTCCTCAAAGCAGTTAAGCCCCGTGCCGGCTGTCATGGCAGCAGTAACCGCAACAATTTTGGCATCAGCTTCAGCCAGACGGCAGAGCGTCTTTCCCGTAATCTCAGACCAGGATTCTCCTCCAGAGCAGACTACTGAGCCGGCTTTGGCATCAAAGGGACCAACCCCGTGAAACAGGGCGGAATCCTTTTCGGCTGGGGTATAACCTTTCCCCTTGGAAGTAACTATATGCACCAGGACAGGTCCCACCATGTTATACTTCACACGTTTGAAAATGCTCAGCATTTGGGGGATATTATGTCCATCAATAGGTCCCACATACTTAAAGCCCAAATCTTCAAAAATGATATTGGGTGCCAGAATATTGATCAGGCTTTCTTCCAGCTTCTGAGCACCATAAATAAATTTGCTGCGCACCCCTTTGGGCAGACTGGAGCTGAGATCCCAAACCTGCTGTTTGAGAACGTTATAGGGCTTGGAAACCAGGAAACGTGCCATATAACGCTGCAAGCCTCCGACATTCTTGGAGATGGACATCTCGTTGTCATTGAGAATGACCAGAAATTTATCCTTTTGCAGATGCCCGGAATGATTTAGAGCTTCAAACGACATACCTCCCGTCAATGCTCCGTCACCGATGATGGCAATGCAATGACCGGATTGCTTGTTGATATCACGTCCTGCCGCCAGACCCAAAGCTGCGGATACAGAAGTGCTGCTGTGTCCTGTCCCAAATACGTCATAGGGGCTTTCTTCACGTTTGGTAAAGCCGCTTAAACCACCGAAAGTGCGGATAGTGTCAAAGCGCTCATTTCTCCCCGTGAGAAGCTTCCAGGCATATGCCTGATGACTGACATCCCAAACCACCATATCTTTGGACAGATTAAAGACATTAAGCAAAGCTACGGTCAGGTCAACCACTCCAAGGCTGGGGGCAAGGTGTCCTCCATTTCGCGCTATGACCTCGATAATCCTGTTCCTTATCTCAAAAGCAAGCAACTTTAACTCTTCCGGAGTGAGAGCTTTGACATCACCGGGCTGATTTAGTTTTTCCAGATACATAATTGCTCCTGCAGCTATCAGTTTACGCTGCCACCTTTTTTCCATTCCTCCGATTTCACCAGCAGCAGTTCCAAAACAAACAAGATCAGAGCTGCCACCAGCAGATACTTCCAGAGGTCATGACCCAGCCTGGAGAGAAATAGCTCATCCTGCCACCGCTGACCCATTACTTTAATACTCTTGTTGGAAGGTGTCTTGGAAGGCATAAACCTGCTTTCCCGGTAATCCGGCTGGATAGCCATAACTTCCTGCTCAGCACCGCGCCGAAGCAGAGTATAAAGTCCGGGCTCAAAAGCAGTATAATCATTGCCGTTCAAACTCACTTTGTCTCCGGACGGAAGAATAATCTCATCGGAGGCGATCACCTGCCCGACCTTCATCTGTTCTGCTTCAAACCTGGTGTTGTTAAGATACTGCAGACTGCGGAATGCAAATACGGGAAAGGCAGCATTGAGCAAAAAACTGCTCTGCATCACGGCAGGATCAAATGTCCAAAGCAGACTGCTGCCTTCTGCCAGCGCCAAGCCTGAATTCTCAGCTGCCAGCAGAATATTGGACGAACCTGTGGCGGATACAGACCAGAATCCGCTGACACTGCTCTGCCTGATTTGTCGTTCATCTATCAGGGTCGTAATCGGATGGTATTTATTTACATAAGTTAGCGGGACTGCCCGGGATTCATACTGACCAAACCTGACTCCAAAGCGTTGTCCATACCAGCTTTTCCAGTCTGCAGTGAGTTCTTTATCAGCAATATACAACACACCCTTGTTCGCTTTTGTGCATTCCTGCAGAAATTCTCTCAAGCGTGGGGAAAGCTCTCCCCCATCATACACCACCAGGATGCTGTAATCCTTGAGTTGCTGCCAATTGACTTGATTCGGCGCAATCAGTCTGACCGAGCCCTGAGCAGTGGCGTAAACTGAAAGGAAGGTCTGAAGAATCAAAGGTAAGGCTGGGCGTTCGGTAATCACAGCAAGATTGGGATGCAGGTCATAACGGAAGGCAAACCAGCAACGGTTGTCCGCCGGCAGGTTTTCATCCAGGATTTCGATATATCCGCTTTGCCAGCCTGATTGTGTGATTTGCACAGGCAGTGTATCCTGCAACCTTTGATAAGGCTGCAGAGTAACGAATTTCTCGGCTGTCTTGACGCCATTAAAATCAACCCGTACCAAAATATCCCTACGCACACTGCTGCCGTAATTGACGATGTCAAAGCTGATTAACTGGTTTTCTGTTCTGCTGGTTAGTTGCATCATAGGTTCAGCTTTGATCACAGCTACATTTTCGTAGATACCAGCCTTCTTTAGCGGAATCAGGCGCATAGGGACGTTAACCTTATCCGGCAAGGTCTGGTCCTGTCCATCCGTCAAAAGATAAATTTCCCGGTTACTGAATTGGCTTTCGCTCAGTTTGGCTTCCGCATAAGCAGTCAATTTATCCATCGTAAGCGGCAGCCAGGTTGATTTTATGCCCCTGACCAGGTTTTCCGGCACTTTGCCCTGATACAACTGCGAGTTCAGCCTGTTCCAACTGTCGTCGGAGGTAACCAACACACAAAGATCCTGCGGGGTAAGACGTTTGTTTATTTGCAGGATTGCGGTCTTTGCATGTTCCAGGATTGATTTGCCCTGATACAGCACATCCATGCTGTAGGAAGTATCCAGGATAATGGCTATTGCTGTGGGAGGATGCGTTTTGGCAGGTTTAAGCCCCGGAATTCTAAGCGCTGGACGCCCCGCAGCCAGCACCACCAGGAGAATTATCAGCATCCGGATGATGAGGAGCAGGATATTCTTGAGTTTGGTGCGGTTTTTCTGTTCTTTCTCAGTGTTCTTAATAAATCTGATACTGCTGAAAACCAGGCTGGGAGGTTTTTTCTTTGCCAGCAGCCAGATAATCAGCGGCAAGACAGTTGCTGCCGCCAGAATCAACAAGCCTGTATTCAGGAACGAGAGCTGAAACATTGCTATTGGATACCTACTCCGACCGAGAACAGATACTTGCTGTCTCTAAGCTGCATACCGGTATTGGTGAGGGCAAAATCCATTCTGAACATATTGTAGTTATAACCGGAACCCAGAGTGTAATTGATGTTATCTGTGCCATTGAAGTTTTTGCTGAAAAGCCCTGCCCGCAGCACCAGATTTTGGTTAATGTCCCGTTTGGAACGGGTGCTGGATTTCCAGTTCCAGTTTTTGACGTAACCAAAATGATAAGTGGTTTGTGCATCGCTGGCAAGCTTACCTTGCAGTCCTGCCGTCAGAGCATAGGATTCTCCGTTATATTGGATGCCCATTCCAGCTCTGCGAGCCAGTTTCTTACTTCCATAATCTTCCCACCAGAGACGGGAAAGCACATCGTATAAACTTGCACCCAAGGTGAATTTATCCTCTTTCCAGGTGAATCCCAAATCACCTGATACACCTTTTACTTTGTTGTCGATAAAAGCTTCCCTGATCATGTTGCTATAGTTGATCCGTTCTCTCAGGTAGACCAGTCTGCCTGTCAGATATTTGATATTTATACCGCCGGAAAGCCGGGCATATTTTTCATCGCTTGCCGCCAGAGAGATTTGCAGCTTATCAAGCTGGAAATCATAATATTCTGCCGTCGTTGCGCTGAGGGTGCTGATATGGGTGCTGGCTACAGGCTGATAACTCCAGGCGGAATTTTTGGTGATCAGGGTATAATACATAAACTGCTTGGATTTGAGCAGGTTGCTGACTGATACCAGATCGGCAAATCCTATCTCGTCCTCATTGGCAAGGCGATAGGATGCGGCAAAGGAAGTGCCTGTATTCTCTGCCAGCAAAGCCGGATTATCATATGAAGTAAAATAATCCGCTGCATTAGTCAGATTCAATCCGCCCATGCCCAGGGTGATTGGGGATGGCACGTTGTCTGTGATATGATAATCATATTCCTGCACGGGAAGTGGCGATAATGCCTGCGCCATCAATCCGCTGCCCAGCATCAGTATTGCTGCTATGCCAGATATCAGCCTGCCTTTCATTTCTCCTCCGATAGTTTGTTATATGCTCCGCGAGCCAGCCAAAAGCCCAGCAAGCCTGTGATGACGCCAAAAACAGCATCTATAAACCAGTGGTAATGGCAATAAACTGTCGCTATCGCCAAAAAAAACGTTACAAATAATAACACATATCCCAGCTTGCGGAAGTGCTCCAAAGCGAGCAATGACAGCACCAGTGCGATGGCAATATGTGAGCTGGGAAAAGCTCCTCCCAGATGCGGTGACCAAGTATAGATGGAAGCCATAATGTCGGTAAACAGCCTGCCGTTTTTCTGCACACTCCATTGCATTGCTTCCGGAAAATACCTGCCTCCGATCACCGGCAGCCAGGAATAGATAAAATAGCAGAAATAAAATACTGCCGACAGGACAAACACCATCTCATTCAATGCTTTGCGCTTTTTGAGATAAAACAGCACAGGCAGCAGCCCTATCATCAGGTAATAACTGAAATAGGCAAAATGCAGCCATTCACTCAGCCAAACAGCATTGTATTTCACACCCCAGACCATGGACGGCAGATAACCGAATATCGCCTTGTCTATACCCAGAAAAAAGGGATCCAGCCAGTCCTGAAAGAACACCCGGTTGGTGGCGGAGACCGATTCAAAGAAATACAGGTAAAGCAGGATGGGATAATAACTGCGGATAAATGCCAACAGCTTGTAAAAGCGCGGTCTGGCAAAGCGGCAAACCCCGTTGGAGCATTCCTTCTGAGCAAAGTCCTGGAAAAAGGCAGTCAGCCAGACCAGCAGTAAAATCCCTGCAGTGATGCTCAGATAATTGATGAAGTGATGCAGCGGATTATCCACCCGTTGCCAGCCCACCCCAATCAGCAGCAGCATCCAGAGGCAGAAGGCAAGCGTGATTTTATCTATGCCTTTGAGTTTCAATCCCTTGGTGCCTGAGTTCATCCGATTGCCCTGTCATAAATGCGGTAGGTCTTGTAGATTTTGGCGTTAAACAGTTCTGCTTCGCGGTTCATCATCGTGTTGTCTTCCAGCACCCAGGATAGTTCCGCCTGTTTATAACCCTTGGGGATGCCGTTTTTGAAAGAATAATAGTGGAAGACAAGGTCAATCCCGCGGTTTTGATATTCCTTCACCACTCCCATGGTAATGACTCTGGCGGTGGTGATGTGTTTGGATTTGAAATATGCCCGGATGGCTGTGACAGGATTGACCCTGCCATGCATCAATTTCAGCACTTCGTTGTAGTTCGGCATAGCCAGTGAAAATCCCGCCGGAACTCCATCCACTTCCGCTATCAGCACCAGGTCCGGCTCTATCAGCGGCAGCAGTGTTTCCACCAGATGGTCCAATTCCGCATCGGTCAGGGGAACTGCACCCCAGTTATACTGCCAGGCTTTGCGGTAAATTTCAAACACTGTCTGGATATCGAGTTTGCACTGCTTTTTGTTGCGGGATAGGGTCCTGACCGTAAACTTATGTTTCTTCATAACATAGAGCGCAGCTTTTTCTATCTTTTCCGGCAGGGCGGAAACCTCATACAGGTAGGCGTAAAGGTCTTTTGCCTTGTAAAAGCCCGCATTTTCCAGCAAGGACTGATAATAGGGCAGATGGTGTGTCATCATCAGGTATGGCGGTGTCTCAAACCCGTCCACCAATAGCCCGCATTCTTCATTGATGGAAAAGTTCATGGGTCCGCGCAGGACATTCATGCCTTGCTTTTTATTCCAGTCTGCGGCTGTCTGCAGCAATGCATTTGCCGCTTCCTGATTGTTTTCGCATTCGAAGAAGCCGAAAAAGCCCACTTTATCTTTGTGTTCGATATTGTGCTGGGTATTGGTCTGAGCGCTGATTCTGCCTATGGGTTTTCCATCATTCCAGGCAAGAAAAAGCTCTACCTCTGAATGGCTGTAATAGCCGTTGTGTCTGGGATTGAAAAATTTATACTGGTCACCGATGAGCGGCGCCACCCAGTTCGGGTCATTGGCATACAAGCGGAAGGGCAGCATGATAAACTCTTTCAGTTCCCGTTTGGTTCTGACCGGACGGATTTCCACCATATTTACAACCTCTGTAGCTTCTATAACTCGCCTAATTTTTTGGAAACAATGATATTGAGAATCCCCATCAGCAGCACCATTCCCATCAGTTTGACAGTAAACAGCGGCGTGCTGTGATGCGGATTGAGCAGATTAAGGGAAGGTATTGCGGAAAACACCATAGTGAGCAGCACCGGCAGCACCACAATCGTATATTGGGCAAAGCGCACCTGTTTGAACCTGAAGACAATCACCAGCGCCAGCAGACCCGTAATCAGAGTCGGGTAAAAGCTGAAAAAAGCCAGGATGCCGAAATAGCTGAGGATTCCCCTGCCGCCCCGCAAATGCTGAGTCAAAGGCAGACAGTGTCCCACCAGCATGGCAATCCCATACAGCATCAGCAGATCGCAGGAATAAAGCACGCTCAGATTGGGAGGAACCGCCATCCTGTCCATAATCATCAGTCCTTCCCGGATGACATAGAGCCAGACATAGCTTTTGATGATATCCAGCGCTCCGGTCAGGATGCCCAATGATTTACTGACGTTAAAATAGATATTCTCCGTATCGGCAAAGCCGGTGCCCACTTTGTAGATATTGAGTGAACGGACGCTTTTTGCCAGCAACCGGGCTGTGGAAAAACACCCGTACCAATAGGAAAGCAACACCAGCATGGCAGCTACAATCAGCATTGCAGACTCCCTGCCGTTGGGTTCGCAGCAGTTGATTTAGTCATTGTCCAACCTCTCGCCAAAGATAGCGCTGCCAATCCTTAGCAGATTGGCACCTTCCTCCAGGGCGATTTCAAAGTCATTCGTCATTCCCATCGAAAGCCACTTCATGTCAAGCTTGGGAATAGGCATCCGGATTAAAGTATCGGATAACTGCTTCAGCAGACGAAAGTCCTGACGGCTGTCTTCCGCCTTATCACTCAGCCTGCCGATGGTCATCAATCCCCGGATTTGCAGATGAGGCAAAGCTGCGATTTCTGCCGCTTCTTGCAAAAGCTGCACAGGCTGCATGCCGAATTTGCTGATTTCACCGGAAGTATTCACCTGCAGCAGGATGTCCTGCACCCGGTCAGTCCCTTCCAGCAGACGGGATATCTCCCTTGCCACATGAGCGCTGTCCACAGAGTGAATCAGGCAGGGATTGAGTTTGAGCAAAGCCTTCACCTTGTTGGTCTGCAGATGCCCGATGAAGTGAAAGCCCTCATAAGGTGCTGTGATTTGCGGCAACTTATCCTCCGCTTCCTGCACCTTGTTTTCGCCAAAATGGCTGATGCCTGAACGCAGGGCGGTATTGACCGTTTCCGCTGTCTGGGTCTTGGTCACGGCAATCAGGGTAACTGACTGCGGGTCAAGACCCAAGGCTTGCACCTTGGCGCTGATTTTAGCCTGCACAGAGTTTATGTTCTGTTCCAGTACCGACATATAGCTCCTCTTTATTCGTATCTTACTATTTTTCAGAATATTTCATTATCCTGATAAGACCCATTTTGTCAAGCAAAAGATACCCCGACGAACTTTTGGACATTATGGACTTTAGGGTGACTGCTAAAAACATCTGAAGGCTGAATTGAGTCCATCATCTTATTACTGAATTTCTGTAAATTCTATGGTTGGCTTCCATAAATGCTGCGAGGGGTTATCGTGGGGAAAGCCCTCGAAGACCCCTCGTTGATCCCCCGCAGGAAAAAGGCAGAAGAGCAGCGGATTTGATATGAAAAATATATGCGGTTATATTTATTTGATATAAAAATTACTTTGCCCTGCAAAGCTTCCAATAGATAAAGCTTTGATTAACAAGTGATTGGAGCAATGGAGTGAATTGGCATCAGGATTGCTGATTATATGGGCATAACCCCATTAAGGGAGGTAACGATGAAAAAGATAGCTTGGCTGATTCTGCTGCTTGTGGCGAGTGTATGTCTGACCGCACGTCCTGCCGATATCCAGCTCTCCGGAAGAATGTCCGACATTACGAGGGACCCGACCGGACCGTATAACCTGCAGGTGCAGTTGCTTGAGATAAATGATGTCCTGCTGATATGGGAGAATCCCGTCTATGTCAATCTGCCGATGGGATACCGCATCTACTGCAATGGAAACATGGTCAGATACATCCCCGGTGCCAATGTGACAGATTGTCTGCTGGAAGACATCTGCGAAGGCTGTCACCAGTTTTATGTCACGGCATACTACGATACGGGCTGTGAATCCACCCCGTCCAACATTGCCGAAATCATGATTACGTCCGATGCGGAAAACACCATGAATGTCAAAGCACCGGCATTGAAGGTCTATCCGTGTCCCGCCCGTTATGACGTCAGCTTTTCGCTGCAGGGCGGAAAGACAGGAGCTCCTGCCACAGTCGGGATTTATAACCTAAAGGGTCAGCTTTTGAGGCAATACAGCCTGACCTGCGGTGAAACCAAGCTCTGGGACAGGAAAGACAGCTATGGAAAATCAGTATCGGAAGGAATTTATTATCTGAAGGCGGACACGGCTGCAGGCAGTCTGTGCCGCAAACTAACACTCCTCAAGTGAGAGCCGAACCCATCAAACCACCGGACTCCTTACTGGGGTCCGGTTTTTTTATTTCAGGCGGCTGGTGATGAACCAAGCCATAAATTCAGGCTCATAACTCCTTTTTGCCTGTCTCAAGCCTTCGATGCCCATATCCTGTTCGCGGTTGATGTAGATATAGCTTTTGTGCAGATAGCGGGCGGTTTCCCAGTTGATAAGCTGGGCACAGCCTTTGATGGAGGGATCGAACTTTTCGAAGTGGACGGTTGCCATATTGGCAGTCTGGGGACTGAAGATGGTCCAGGCGATGATTTCGCCATTCAGCAAAATCTTCAAGCCGTCCAGAGGCAAATCATCCCAAAACAGGAAGGAATTTTTGACGGCGCGGTATTCCAGAGTAAGCCCGATTTCCTTGATGTTGCGGTCGGTCTGCCACTTTTTAAAGTGCTCGAGGATGGCGTCCTGGTCTGCTTTAACGATGCGTTTTACCTCATATTCAGGATATTGGCGCAGAAACTGGGAGATGAGATTCTTCTTTTTAGCAAGTTTCTTACCGGGCAGATTGACCAGTTTTTCCGCCAGATAGACATAATCAGACCAGGCTTCGTGGGTGCGCAGACGGAAGTAATCATTGGTTTCGGGATGGGTTTCCAGCCAGTCTGTGGGAAACAGAATCATCTCAACTTTGGGGTCAACGCTGCGGAAATCTTTAACCAGTTGCGCCAGCTTGTCCGGCCCCAGATTGTAACAGAAGGGGAAAGTAATGTAATGATAACGCGGATTGTAGATTACATAAGCGCCCTGCCATATGAAGTAATGCAGCTTGTAGATAGCGCCCCAGGTGAAGATGTAGAT
>DAHVPA010000220.1 GCA_027318525.1 Candidatus Cloacimonadota bacterium
TATCGAGGGCTTTCCCCACGATGACCCCTCCTGGTAAAAGAGAAAGAAGGTGGCGGATCGTTTCTGAAAATCAGAAAAGGAAGGAGAGATTCAGGGTATGGGGGATAATCCAGTTGAAGAGGAGATATGCGAAAAATATGTCTTGACGCTGGACATCAGTCCGCTAAGATTAGATTTATTGAAATATTCACAGAATTGAGAGGTATCCATGCAGGTAAAAAGCATAATAATGGACAAAGCCCAGATGGAGCGCACCATCCACCGGATAGCACATGAGATTATCGAGCAGAACAAAGGCTTGGAAAAAATCCGGCTGGTGGGTATTCGGTCTCGGGGGGTTCCTTTGGCAGAAAGGCTTTCGGCATATCTCAAGAAAATCGAGCAGACCGATATCCCGGTCGGCATCATCGATATTACCCTCTATCGGGATGACCTCAGCACCATTTCTCATCAGCCCGTAATCAAAGGCAGTTCCATTGATTTTGAGATGGATGATGCAGTCGTGATTCTGGTGGACGATGTGCTGTTTACCGGCAGGACAGTGCGCGCCGCCATTGACGCCTTGCTGGATTTCGGACGTCCCAAGCAAATACAACTGGCTGTACTGGTCGATCGCGGACACAGGGAATTGCCCATTAAAGCAGATTATGCCGGTAAAAACGTGCCCACTTCCAAAGACGAAATCATCAAGGTTGCATTTGAGGAAACCGATGGCGAAGATTCGGTCAAAATCGTTTTGGTCTAAGTATCAGATAGCCAGGCGCAGCAAGGATTCACTGCTCTGCGTGGGGCTGGATTCGGACAGCAGTCAACTGCCGCAGTGTGTCCGCAAGGATACGAACCCGATATATACATTCAATAAAGCTATAATTGAAGCGACTTCAGCTCATGCCTGTGCCTATAAACCAAATCTGGCTTTTTACCTGAGTGCAGGAGTGAAGGGTCTGGAAGCGCTGAAGCTGACGATTGAAACAGTCCCGGCTGACATCCCGGTCATCCTTGATTGCAAGGTCGGTGATATCGGAAGCACTATGGATGCTTACCTGAAGGCTTTTTTTGAAGAGATGAACGTTGATGCCATCACGGTCAATCCCCTCATGGGTAAAGACGTCATCAAGCTGATGGCAAATGAGGAGAAGAGTTTTGCCTTTGCTTTGACACTTACATCCAATCCCTCCGCTGCGGATTTCCTGCTCAAAAATGAGCTTTTCAAAGACATTGCCGCCTGGATAAGGAAATTCAGTCCCAAACAGGTGGGGGCAGTGGTGGGCGCTACCCAGCCTCAATACCTGGAGCAAATCCGCAGGCTTTTGCCGGATCAGATATTTCTGATTCCCGGGGTTGGAGCTCAGGGCGGGGATTTGCAGGCAGTGCTGGATAAAGCAATCAAGACGGCGGAAGAACCCAATATCCTGATTAATTCGTCACGGGGGATAATTTTTAAGGACAGCAAAAGCAGCTTTGCCGAAACAGCAGGCAAAGAAGCTGAGAAGCTGTGCAACGAAATTCGCAAGGGACTTGAATAGCAGCTCTCAACAGATAAATAGCAGCTATAAATGATAAGTCAAGGCAGGAAAACTCAGGTCAACTGAGCTCTGAATTGGCAGATTTGTTTTTTCCAGGCTGACTATTGACTTGATAAAACTAAGTCAGACGGGTCATAGCTCCGGTTTCGCGGTTAAAACGAATCATTTCAATTCCGGCTTCTTCAAACATATTTTCCGCCAGTTTGTCAGGATAGGCATCAGCGATATAGACAGTCTTTATCTCCGCATTGATAATCAGTTTGGCGCAAATGCTGCAGGGCTGATTGGTGCAGTATAGGACGGCGTGTTTGGTTGAACTGCCGTTGATGGCGCATTGGATAATGGCATTTTGTTCGGCATGAACACCGCGGCAAAGTTCATGTTTTTCCCCGGCAGGGACATTGAGCTTTTCACGCAGACAGCCTGTTTCGCTGCAATGTGAGATATTCTTGGGGCTACCATTATAACCGGTGGAAAGAATCTGGTTATCGCGCACCAGAACTGCGCCCACATGTCTGCGCAGGCAAGTGCTGCGCTGACTTGCCAAAAAAGCCATTTCCATAAAGTATTTCTGCCAGGTCGGTCTGTTGTTCATGAAGCATCCTTTGAGCAAATAGTATGTATGTTGCTGAAACCCATATTTGCATGGAGTTGAATTGTCAAGCAGTTCTCGGAAATCTGATTTGAGATTGACAATTTGAACAGAGTTTCAATCCTTGCCAAAAAAAGAATCATTGGGAGGAGTCCATGTCCTATCGTGTTTTAGCAATCAATCCCGGTTCCACATCGACCAAAATAGCCGTATTCGATGATATCAAACCGCTTTTCGAAAAGACTCTGCGGCATGATCCGGCAGAACTGGATAAGTATGGCGGAATATTGGAACAGTATGAATACCGCAAAGACCTTGTGATGGAAGCAATGCAGGAAAACCAGGTTGACCCCAAAACCCTGCATGCAGTAGTCGGCAGGGGAGGCTTGGTCAAACCGGTCAAGGGCGGAACCATGAAAGTATGCGAAAACATGCTTAGAGACCTTAAGGATCCTTCCCTGTGGGGTAGAATCCATGCTTCCAACCTGGGAGCCTTCATAGCCGATGCAATCAGTAAAGAGCTGTCAATTCCGGCTTTTATTGTAGATCCGGTGGTGGTGGATGAATTTGATGACATAGCACGCATCTCCGGAATTCCGGAAATAGAACGCAAATCACTGTTGCACGCTCTCAATATCCGTTATATTGCAAGACTGCTGGCATCTGAACTGGGTAAAGATTTTAACACCACCAACATGATCGGCGTCCACATGGGGGGAGGAATATCTGTGGCAGCAATCAAGCAGGGTAGAATAGTTGATGTCAATAATGCTCTGCTGGGCATGGGACCTTTTTCACCGCAAAGAGCCGGAGCGCTTCCCATCGGGGACTTGCTGGAGCTGGCTTTCTCCGGAAAATATACTCATAAGGAACTGGTCAACCGTCTCACCAAAACAGGGGGTTATGTAGCTTATCTGGGGACAGATAGTGGCATAGAAGTGGAGAAAATGGTGGAAGCCGGTGACGCCAAAGCCAAATTGATCCAGCAGGCAATGTGCTATCAGGTGGCAAAAGAAATCGGAGCTTGTGCCACCGTTCTAAATGGTAAAGTAGATGCAATCTTTTTATCGTGAGG
>DAHVPA010000221.1 GCA_027318525.1 Candidatus Cloacimonadota bacterium
ATCATGATATGTGTCTGCTGTGCCTGAGTCTGTTTGCCGTCCTTATACATTTCCACTATTATGAGCAAACCGCCCGGTTTCAGCACTCTCAGCAGTTCGGAAAATACTTTATCCTTGTTTTCAATGTGATGCAGTGAGTTGGAGAGGCTGACCGTATCAAAATAGCCGTCGCTGTAAGACAGTTCTTCCAGGTTCATGCGGTAAACCTCTATGTCGTTCTCCGGAAAGGCGTTTTGCGCCTGTTTAACAACGGGGTCAAAGCTGTCCACTCCAATGATTTGCTCATAAGATTTGAAGTTTTGCTTGATGACATTAATAAAGTCACCCCTTCCTGTAGCAGCGTCCAAAACCTTACCGGCATCCAGACTGGAAAACTTTTTGAAAACGTCTTTCATTGATTGATTCCTCGCTTGTAGAAATTGCTTGATATGTATAAATTACAAACCGGGTCTTCGCTATCCTCTTGGTTCTACTTTTATCGGTTTGATTATACAGTCAAGTAAAAAGTCCGGGTTATACCGGAAAAAAGAACAGGCAGCACTTTTCAGTACTGCCTGCTGATAGTTACAGGATTACCTGTGATTGATTAAATCAAGCCTTGGGCGACCATGGCATCGGCGACTTTCTTGAAGCCGGCGATATTGGCACCTTTGACGTAATTGACAAACTTGCCGTCTTTGCCGTTGGCAACGCACTGCTCATGAATTTTAATCATGATCTGGTGCAGTTCGGCATCGACTTTTTCCCGGGTCCAGGCAGTGTGGCAGGCATTCTGCTGCATTTCCAGTCCGGAAGTGGCTACTCCGCCGGCATTGGCAGCTTTGCCTGGTCCGTAGAGAATTTTCTTGGCTAAGAAGACTTCTACAGCTTCGGCAGTGGAGGGCATATTAGCGCCTTCAGCCACGCAGATGCAACCGTTCTTGATGAGGGTTTCGGCATCTTTCTTGGTCAGTTCGTTCTGGGTGGCGCAGGGCAGAGCCACATCGCACTTTTCGCCCCAGGGGGTCTTGCCTTCGTAATATTTAACGCCGTCTTTTTTGAATTTGTCAGCGTATTCTTTGATACGACCGCGTTTGACGTTTTTCAGTTCCATCAGGAATTGCCATTTTTCGCCTTTGATGCCTTTGGGGTCCATGATGTAGCCATTGGAATCGGAAGCGGTGATAACAATGCCACCCAGCTGATTGACTTTTTCTATAGCATACTGGGAGACGTTGCCGGAGCCGGAAACCACGACCTTCTTGCCTTTGAAGCTTTCCTTGCGGGTTTTGAGCATTTCTTCGGCAAAATAGACGCAGCCGTAACCGGTTGCCTGCGGACGAATCAGGGAACCGCCAAAGGACAGACCTTTGCCGGTCAGAACGCCGCTGTGCTCGTTACGGATCTTCTTATACATGCCGAACAGGTAACCGATTTCACGTCCGCCCACACCGATATCGCCGGCAGGAACGTCTGTGATGGGTCCGATCAGACGGAACAGTTCCAGCATAAAGGACTGGCAGAAACGCATGACTTCAGCATCGCTCTTGCCTTTGGGATCAAAGTCGCAACCACCCTTACCGCCGCCCATGGGAATGGTGGTAAGACTGTTCTTGAAAATCTGCTCGAATCCTAAGAACTTCAGGATACCCAGATTGACGCTGGGGTGAAAACGCAATCCGCCCTTGTAGGGTCCGATGGCGTTGTTGAATTCAACGCGAAAACCGCGGTTGACCTGGATGTTGCCTTTGTCATCCATCCATGGCACACGGAAAATCAGAGCACGGTCTGGCTCTACGATTCTTTCCATTACGTTGGCTTTGACATAGGCGGGATTCTTTTCATAGACATCCCAAATGGTCTCGACAACTTCTTTGACTGCCTGGATAAATTCAGGCTGTCCCGGATTTCTGGCTTCAACCTTTTGCAGGAATTCAGCCATTGCGTTGTTCTTCTTCATAACATTCCTCCTGTTATTTTTTTCCTAACGCATGTGTTTTTTGTATGTAAAATCATTGAATTGACTTGTGATGGCAGTGCAATAGTGTGTTTTCATCTATATTATCAAAAATCCTTATTCGAATTTGAAACACCTTTTATAAGGTCTTATCTTTTGGTCAATTGAAATTTTATGTCTGAAAAGCAAACTCCGTCATTCCTGCGCAGGCAGGAATCCATGCTGTTATGTTTTTTATATGGTATCCTCCCTTAGTCGGAATGATACTTCTGTTGCTGGGCAGCTTGTGAGATGAGAAACTCAAACATCCTTTTCCTGTGCGACACATCAGTAATCCGTTCCGGGTGCCACTGGATAGCCAGCACCATTTGCTCGCCTTCCAGTTCCATCGCTTCAATAATTCCATCAGCCTCAGTGGCAACCACCTTAAACCCCTTTCCGACATGCTTCGGGTCAACACCCTGGTGGTGATTGGAATTGACTACGATGGTATTGCCGGGCACGATTTGACTTAGCCAGCGGCTTTCAGTGAGCGTGATTTCGTGATATTTTTCACCCAGATGGTTATCCACCGTATCCAGATGCTGGATGAGCTTTCCGCCCTGGCAGATATTCAGGAGTTGCATGCCGGCGCAGATGCCCAGCACCGGTTTATTAGTCTGCAGGATGAGTTTTACCAGCAAGGGATCTGATTTTGCCCTGCGTTCATGCATGATGTCAGCTTTGGGATGCACCGCTTCACCATACATATCTGGAGGGTAATCCATACCGCCAATTATGATGAGTCCGTCTATTTTATCAATATACTGCTGCAGGGCAGCTTCATCTGACAGGCAGGGAATGGGCAAAGGCAAACCGCCATGCTCATACACCGCATCAATATACTTATCCCTGATATGGAACTGGTGATAACTCCCCAGCTGCATATAGTTCATGCTTAGTCCGATTACAGGTCTGTTCATATTATGCATTACAACCTCAATATAGAAGGTATCCTGTCTTGAATCTACTGGGTCATCTCATGAAGGAATCTTCTGTGCAGAATTCCAGTAAAAAATCTCCAACCTGTCAAGTTAAAATATTCTTTTGACAAATAATAGTCTGGCAACAATACAATATTCGGTTAGTTTATCTGTAGAGATTTCGATTTACGGCATGGCATCCGGGAGGAGTTATTATGAAACTGCACTTTTGGGTAATTACTCTGCTCTTAGTCTGTATCGGTGGTGTTCTGAATGGGGATG
>DAHVPA010000222.1 GCA_027318525.1 Candidatus Cloacimonadota bacterium
ACAGCATTTTGAGGTGGTTTACATACTGACCTGCACCGCCTTCACGATATCCGGTACGAGCAAGTTCATTGCCGTCTTTATCCATCAGCAGAATTGTCGGAAATCCTTTGATCCCAAATTTGGCAGCCAAATCCTCATTTTGCTTTTTAAGCTCAGCTGTTTGTTGGACAGTTTTCGGAAAATCCAGTTTAAGCAATACCAGACTCGATTTGGCGTAATCAATAAAAGCTTTTTCGTTAAAGACTTCTTTGCTAAGCATTTTACACCAGATACACCAATCTGAACCGGTAAAATTCACCAATATCGGATTACCTGTTTCAGCTGACATTCTCAGGGCTTGCTGATAATCAGTAATCCATTCTCCTGCGATATAGCTTCCAGCCAGAGTAGTATCAGCGCCGGCAGCTTCTGCAGAGTCGGTAGCTGCATTTTTCTCTGCTTTGCAGGCGGTCATGCTAAAGATCAGAATAACTGCCAACAGCACTATTTTTGAGTATTTAATCATGCCAGATTTCCTCATTGTTGATGTAGATTGTGGTGGTTATCTTTGCTGCTTTGCTTAACATTACATGCACAGCGCAGTATTTGGTTATAGATAATTCTACTGCCCGGATGATATGATCTTTGGGTAGATTCTCTCCAGTAAACCTGAAATTCATCCTGATAGTACTGTAAGTGGCGGGCATTTCGTCAGTAAGCTCACCCTCCATGTCAATTCTCAGCTGATAACCTGTTATCCTTTTTTTGGTTAGAATTGATACTGCATCCATGGCTGAACACCCGCTCAAAGCTGCCAGCAGCAATGGTTTTGGTCTCATCCCTTGAAGCGGGTTTTCTGACCCGTAGTTGGAATCAAGCTTAAACTTAAATCCATCCACCTCAGCTTCAAAAGTGAGGTTTTCTAACCAAGTTAATTGCGTTTTTGATGTCATATTTTAATCTATGGCTGTTTCTTCCAGAACTTTCTCATAGGCTTTGACATATTGTTCGAAAGCCTTTAGAACGTTATCAACTTTATCTGGAGTCAAGAACTTTATGATCTTTTCCTGCTGATCGATAACGGTTTGCTGGCTAGCTTCTGCCATTTTCTTTCCACGTTGGGTGATTTCTGCATACCAGCAGCGTCTGTCTTCTTCGCTCGGTCTTCTGGAAACCAGGTTTTTATCCACCAGATTGTCCATGATACGGGTTACGCGGCTATGGGAAACGTTCAGCACTTTAGCCAATTCGTTCATATTGACTGGGGCTGTGGTTCCATAAAGGTAATGTAAGAGCTGACACTCCATTTTTCCTGTCTGCATGCAGGCTTTTTGAGAGTAATCAATCTCACTGATTACTTTTTGCAGACGATTGATCAGGTCATGGAATTTTTCTGCGTTAGGGCTTGCGACTTTGGCTGCTTTTTTCATTTTTTATCTCCTTTTTGTTGTATCCTTTTAACATCTCCCAATGCACAGATGATTTTGCTGCTCATCTGTATTCACGTTATACGCTCTTAACTTTTAAAGTCGAGTCATATGTTCAGCGATTTATATCTGCAATACTTTCGCAGATATCTTGCCTGATTCAGCTTAATATATTTTAAACACAAAAATTGTAAAGACAAATATAATTTTATCATTTTACTATCTTTTTTTATCCCACTCTTTACCAATAGTGCGCCAAAAATTGTGCCGCAGCCAATCTGTCACGTGTTTTTTCCGTTTAATAAATCTCTTTTATATTTGCGGTAAGAGTTGAGCCTTTATAGTATGTGAATGTTCGAGATGTAATATCAGGTGTTCTTCTGTAACTCGAAAGATAAATTTGCTTGCCAGATTCTTGAATCTGTCTGAAATTGATATCTATGTTACTAAGGATGATCTATGGCTAATATGTTTTTTTGCACCGATTGCGGCTACGAAACCACCAAATGGTCAGGAAAATGTCCCAATTGCGGCAGCTGGGATACTATGAAGGAATCAGACAAGATTGCCGGCAAAAGTGGAAAGGTTAAGTCTGAAGGGATGTCCACTGCTCCCACCCGTTTAACAGAAATTAAATCCACACCCTTGGAACGTATCCCCACCGGCGTGGGCGAATTTGATGTCGTTCTGGGCGGGGGAGTCATTCCGGGTATGGTTATTCTTTTGGGTGGTGAACCGGGTGTGGGGAAAAGCACCCTGATGCTGCAGCTTTCCGACTGGCTGGCAAAACTCGGTAAGAAGGTTGTCTATTTTTCAGGTGAGGAAAGTGCCGACCAGATAAACCTGCGTGCCAAGCGCTTGAAAATCAGCCAGGAAAACATCTGGCTGGCTTGCACCAATGAAGCAGACAGCATTATTGATCAGCTTGCCAACCTGGAGATGGATGCTGCAATAATTGATTCCATCCAGTCAGTGGGCTTAAGCTCCGTCGAATCCATACCGGGCAGCATTTCCCAATTGAAGGAGTGCTGTTCCCAGTTTGTCCGCCAAGCCAAGAAAAAGGGCATCCCCATCTTTCTGGTGGGGCATGTGACCAAGGACGGCATGGTGGCGGGACCCAAGATTATTGAACATATGGTGGACACAGTCCTGTATTTCGAAGGCGAAACCACCAACCAATACAAGATGCTGCGCGCCGTCAAGAACCGCTTTGGCTCCACCAATGAGCTCGGGCTGTTTGAAATGACTTCTCTGGGCTTGCAGCAACTGAAAAACCCGAACCAGATGTTCCTTTCCGCCAATCCCAACCTGTCCGGCAGCGCTCTGGGCTGCATGATAGAAGGCACCCGCGCTTTTATTGTGGAGGTGCAGGCACTGGCAACCGCCAGTAATTTCGGCACACCCCAGCGCGTGGCTGTGGGACTGGATCAGAAGAAGCTCGCCCTGCTGCTGGCAATCCTGGAAAAGAATTTATCACTTTATCTGCGTAACAACGACGTCTTTATCAATATGACCGGCGGCATCAAAGCTATTGACCCGGCGATTGATTTAGCTATTATCACAGCCGTCCTATCCAGTCTGAAGGATATGCCCGTGCCGGAAAACTCCATCTTTATCAGTGAGGTTAGCCTGAATGGTGAAATCCGTCCCGTAGGTCAACTGGAACTGCGCATTAAAGAAGCCAAACGCCTTGGCTATGAACATATCTATATTTCCTCTTATTCAAAGGTAAAAGCCGATGCCAAAATCCACCAGGTCAAGCATATCAGGGAG
>DAHVPA010000223.1 GCA_027318525.1 Candidatus Cloacimonadota bacterium
CTTGGAATAGGAAAAGGAGAAGTTTTCCAGCCGTTTATACTGCGTATCCACCCAGAGCCTGAACCAGAGGGACTTGCCGTTTTCCAGCCCTTCTCCGCCCATGTTTTGCCAGGCGACCATGGTCTTGACCTTTTTACCGATGAAGACCTGCACCTTGCCATAGAGTCCGGAGGCTTTCACATAGTCCTTCAGCAGCTCTTCCTTGGGGACGAAGGTGCTGTCCTCCTCATTCCAATAACCGCGCTGCTCTTCGTAATCGGCATCGAAATAGGCGGGGATGAACTTTTTGCCGTGCAGACGGTATTCCAGATTGACTTTGAGGAAATTGAAATCGGCGTAAACGCCGGGCAGAATGAATCCGGTGCCATAGTCCTGGATATGCGCCATTTCTGCATAGTTGCCCAGGGTGAACTTGTCCGTCTTGAATAGCGGCAGGGTATAATCCAGACCGTAAATCGTGGCGGGCTTGGTTTTCAGGTCATCGATTTGGGCATTGAGGGAATCCGCGGTCAGGAAACGGAGGTTGCCATATTGGTTGCGGTCTGCCACGACAGTGAAGCCAAACTTGAAATCCTTGACCAGCTTCAGAAGCTTGGAAGTGGTGTCGGCAACGGGCTGTGCGTGCGCCGTCAGGTAAAAAATCTGGTTGCGCTGGACATTGGAGGAGAAGAACTCGAGTTCGGGTTTGAGTGGCCAATTGGGATTTGCACCCAGCATCAGCCCTGTGTTGCGCAAATCGGGATAGAGCAGCATATTGGAATAATTGAGCATGATTAGTCCGTTACCCAAGCTCTGGGCAGGAAAGCCGCCCATGTGCAGGTAAAAAGGCTCTCCACGCTGGGCATAACGCAGGTAATAGATTTTGCCCAGAATGTCCTTGGGCTGGTCCCAGTTGCTTTTACGGAAGTTCATGTCACGGTCAAACATGAAGTCCAGGTCAAGCCCCAAGCCAATCTTCCAGAAGTTGAATTCGGGAATAATCCTGAACTGAAGGTATTTGACGGAATCGACTTTTTCATAGCCGAACATGCCGGAAACGCTGTAGCGGGTGGGGTTTTTGACAGAGAATGGGATATCCTGCGCCCAGAGCCAGGTTGCCAAAAGTAAACTTACGAAAATCAGAGCTTTTTTCATGGCGTCCTCCCCAAATTGTCTGATAATATCTTTTTACTGAATCAGTTCTGTTTGTCAAGCTGAACCTTATACAGGAAGATTTTGGGCGCAAAAAAAGCAAGGCCGGTCACAGGCACCGACCTTGCTGAAAAGATGCTTAAAAAGCAGTGTTACTTGCGGAAGGTAATCCAGCCGGCTTTGTCCCAGCCGAATTCGGGGACATAGCTTAAGGACGCATTGGTCGCCGGGATGGTGTAAAGACTATGTGCGACGATATATTTATCGGCTTTGGCAATGGAAGTATTGTTAAAAATGCGGATATAGATTTTGTCGCCGGGCCAGGCTTGAGCATCGTCATCACCCGGGGTGAAGCGCAATCCCGCCATCATCCAGACGTTTTGCAGAGCAAAATAAAGCCCCTGCGAAACCTTGAGGTGGACAGGGTCAGTCAATCTGAGGTCATCGCCGGTGGCATTTCCCAGACTGTCCAGAGGGCTGATGATTCCGTCACCCCCGTCCCGATAGGCCTGAATCAGCCAGCGTTCATTTTTGGCAGGGACATTGGAGCCAATGGGATAGGAGGGGTCTTCCATCCTAATCAGTTCAAGTGTTTGGGCATTGGTGCCGTTGGGAGTAACTTCCCGGAAGATTACCATCATGCTCTGAGCCTGGAGTAAAGTAGCTGCAAAAACAATAAGCAGCACTAATAGAATATTTCTTTTCATAATCTCCTCGTTGAATCCGAATTTGCTTTCATTCATTATCTATACAACGGTGATTGCTGTCAACTGCTTATTTAATCAACAGCAGCTTTCTGGTCTGGATGTTCTTGCCGTTGCTCAGACGGTAGAAATAGATTCCTCCGCCGACGGCTGCACCCTGTTTGTCAGTGCCATTCCAGCTAATCCGGTTGGACAGGGCTTTGGCTTTGCCGTCAAACAGGACTTTCACTTCCCGTCCCTTTATATCGTAGATGGCAAGCTTTACCGGCTGGGAAATGTCTTTGAGGCAGAATTCGATGGAGGTGGAGTTATAAAAGGGATTGGGGCTATTGGGCAGCAGAAGGTCCTGTGTTATCTGAAGCTCATCCGTGTTCGGAGTAAGCTCAGTTCCTGTAGTAAAGTTACGGATATTGGTAAAATAGCTGTAACCGGCGGGATTTCCGGCTCTGACTCTCCAGAAATATCGGGTATTGGGATTAAGCGGCTGCAGGCGCATTTCCGTCACATGCAGACTGTCTTCCTGTTGCACGATATTGGTGAAATATGAATCGGTGGATACCTGAAAGTTATAGAAATAGGCATAACTGCTGGAGTTCCAGCGCAGCAGGGGATTTAAGGGCTGATTGACAGAATTGCTGGGAGGAGCCACCAAAGCCGGCACCACAGGCAATATGGAGATGTTCCCCGTGGTAAATTTTTGAGCCGGGCTATATTCACTCAAACCGACAGAAGCATAGGATGCGACCTGCCACCAGTAGTTCGTGTATGGCATCAGGTTGTTGTAGGTATAGGTGGTATCCGTCAGGTCGATGATGTTAAGGACAGTTCCGACAAAAAGGCTGTCCAGTGCTACCTGGATGGTATAAGACTCGGCACCAGGCACGGTATTCCAGCGGAAGGTCGGATTGGTGGGAGCATTCACCATGTTGTTAACCGGGAAAATCGTTGTGGGCACAGCAATGGAACTGATGATGGTGAAGGCGGCATTGCAGGTGTCTTCTGCTCCGCTGGCTATGATGGTGATTTTGACCAGGCACTGGTCGGTATCATAAGCAGGCAGCCCCACCCAGAGATAAGAGCCGTCATTGGGTGTGTTGTTGGTGATGATCTGCCAGCTTGCTCCGCTATTCAGGGAATATTCGAGTTTGACATATCCGAGCTGGGTGCGGGCTTTCCATCTGATTTCTTTGGCATCTCCTCCAAAAAAGGTTTCTCCTCCATTGGGATAGGTGAGCTGCACATTGGAAATATTGACGTGGAAAGACATGGAATCTCCGCCGGCAGCACC
>DAHVPA010000224.1 GCA_027318525.1 Candidatus Cloacimonadota bacterium
ACTACTGCCTGTTGTCTTTTTGGCAACAGGGGAGACTGATATGAATGCTGTTTTACGCAGACTGTATATCCCGATAATCATATTTATCATAGTGCGAATCCTGTTTCAGATGTATTTATTTAAAAATCTGGAACACAAGGCTACCGACACTATGTTCAGAATGCGTGGCAGCCTACCTGTTTCGGATAGCATTATCATTGTCGCTTTGGACGACCAGACCTTTCAGGACCTAAGCCTTGCCTGGCCTTATCCGCGTGAGCTGCATGCCAGATTAATTGATAATCTGACCCGTGCCGGAGCTAAACAGATTGTCTTTGATGTGGAGTTTACAGAATACTCCAATCCTGCTTCTGATGCTGCTTTGGCTATTGCTGCAAGTAAATCTGAACGAGTCATTTTTGCCGGTAAATACATCCGGAATCCCTATAATCCTGACCATGAACAGATGCTGGCTCCAATTCAGCCGCTTTTGGCAGAAAAGCAGAATTGGGGAGTTGTAAACATGCCTACCGATTGGGACGGATTTGTGCGCGAATATAACCTCTTTGAGACAATGCGCGGTGTTAACTATTATTCCATTGGGATTGCTGCATTAGCAAACAGTAGGATTTACTCGCCGGAGTGGCAGCAAGGGGTAACACTTTCCGGCAAATATCTCTATGCAGCAGGGCATAGGATACCTGTTGTTAATGCCAATCACGCACTACTCAATTATTTTGGTCCTGCCAATACCTTCAGGCAGATATCTTATTCCAAGGTTATTGACGATTCGACCGTGCAGACATCCGGAATTGACCTGAACGAATACTATGACCTTTTGGAAAGCGGCATTTTCCGCGGTAAGACTGTATTAATCGGAGCTACTCTCGAAGAGCTGCACGACAAATTTCCCACCCCCTTCAGCACCAATCTTACTTCTGGTGTGGAGATCCATGCCAATTTCCTGGAAATGGTGCGCAGTGGCAACTATCTGAAGGAATTCAATCCACTGCTTTTTGTCATTGTTGAGTTTTTCCTATCCATCCTGATTTTTGCCCTGCTGAGCTGGCTTAAACCCCTCTGGTCTTTACTGATAACGGTGGCTTTGATTATTGCCACTCTGGTTAAGTCATATATTATGTTTACCAGAATGCACACCTTATCTTCTGTGGTGGAAATAATCCTCCTGCTAATCCTGCTTTATGTGGCAGCGCTGATTGTTCATTATCTGAGGTCTCAGAAGGAAAAGAGATACGTCCGTAACGCTTTTCAGCAATATATGGCTCCTGAACTGGTAAATGAACTTCTTAAGAATCCTGATAAGCTAAAATACGGCGGTTCTCAGCAGGAAATCAGCGTTCTTTTCAGTGATATAAGGTCTTTTACTGCCTATACTGAGAAACATAAACCTGAAGAAACGGTGCAGATTCTGAAAGAATATCTTACCGCAATGGTTAAGATTATAAAAAGCAATTGCGGCATCGTGGATAAATTTGTCGGCGACGAAATCATGGCACTCTACGGAACTCCCATTGCTTATCCTGACCACGCTCTGCAGGCTTGCAAAACTGCTTTGCAAATGCGGGAAGAAATAAAGCTTCTGACAGATAAGTGGAAAGCTCAAGGCAGGGAAGGCTTTGACATCGGAATCGGGATTAACACTGGCTTTGCTGTTGTGGGCAACCTCGGTTCAGAGCAAATTTTTGATTACACAGCCATTGGAGATACCGTCAATCTGGGTGCCCGTCTGGAAAATCTCAATAAGGAAATTCCAACCTCAAAGCAGATAATTATCAGTGAAGCCACTTATGAAAAGGTCAAAGATTATGTGGAAGCAGCTTTCCTGCAGGAAGCTCAGGTCAAGGGCATTGACCGCCCGGTGCGGGTATATGAGTTGCTCTCTATCAAACAGGGATAAGGATTTACCATTCTTGCTATTCAGGATTAACAGAGAGTTCGCTGAGAGTAAAGTCTCTGCAGACTCTCTGAAAATCCTCTGAATGATGTAAGATCTATAAGCTATGCAAACAAATACGAGTGTAAGTCAGCTATAACAATTTTATTGCTTTAATTTCGATCCATAAAGATAAAGTCAGGGCTCAGGATTGCTTATCCTTGAGTTTTTTCCACCATTCGAGACGTTTGGCAATTTCTTTTTCAAAGCCGTATTCACCCGGTTGGTAGTAAGTCTTTTCCGGCATGTCGTCTGGGAAATACTTCTGATAGGAATACTTATACTCATACTCATGGTCATACTGGTAGTTTCTGCCATAGTTTAGGTCTTTCATCAGTTTGGTGGGTGCGTTGCGGATATGCAGGGGCACACCCAGGTGGGAAGTGTTGCGGGCATCGGTAGCTGCTTTATCGTATGCCACATAAAGCGCATTACTCTTGGGAGCAGTTGCCAGATAAACCACAAGCTGGGCAAGGGCGTTGCTGCATTCCGGCATACCCATAAAATGGACTGCTTCCCGCGCTGCCATAGCCTGCACCAGTGCATTCGGGTCTGCCAATCCTATGTCTTCACTGGCAAAACGCATAAGTCTGCGCACAACGTATAGTGGGTCTTCACCTGCTTCCAGCATTCTGGCAAGCCAATACAGAGCTGCCTGCGGGTCACTCCCGCGCAGTGATTTGTGCAGTGCAGAAATAACATTGTAATGCTCTTCCTTGTTCTTGTCATAAAACATGGCTTTTTTTGTATAAATCTTTGCCAGAGCTTTGAGATCGACCTTGGGATGCTCTTTCAAATAAGGAGTCAATATTTCCAAGTCATTGAGCGCACGCCTTGCATCACCACCGCTTTGCACTGCCAGCCAGTTGATAATGTCATTATCAGGTTTGATTCCCTGCTCATCGAATCCTTTGCTGATTATATCAAGCAAGTCTTCTGCAGATAGCATTTCCAGCACAAAGACATGGCAGCGTGATAGCAGAGCTGAAATCACTTCGAAGGAGGGATTTTCAGTAGTAGCGCCAATCAGGATGATGGCTCCCGACTCCACATAAGGCAAAAAAGCATCCTGCTGCGCCTTATTGAAACGGTGAATTTCATCGACGAAAAGGATCGTCTTTTCCTTTTTAATTTCCCAGTGCTTCCGGGCGTCGTCAATGACCTGCCGGATCTCTTTGACCCCGGA
>DAHVPA010000225.1 GCA_027318525.1 Candidatus Cloacimonadota bacterium
TTGTCCCGCTCTTTCCCCGCTGCCTCTCGGGAAAAGTCCGGGAGGCTGGCGGAGGCTGCGGGACGGGTAAGCAGGCTCCGAAGGAGATGGAAGTAATTATTCTACTTGGAAAATAACAGGTAAACCTGATTCTGTTCCTTGAGTGCAGATAGATAAATGATGGATTTGAGTTAGAATTTAATTTTAGCTATATAATGATTTTCCGGACCAGCTTTCAGACTGGTCAGCTTGTGATTCCCAAAGTTGGCATTTCCGCTGTAAGTGCCAGTTATAAAGGCATTTCCGAAAGTATCAGTTTTAATGCCGAAGGCATCTTCATAACCTTTTCCTCCACCCTGAATTACCCACTGCCAGTTACCTTTTTTGTCCAGTTTCACTACAAAGGCGTCCCAGCTACCTTGGCTTTTGAGTTTGATTGAACCGAATCGTATCTTATTGTCGTAGGTGCCTGCAATTATGGGATTGCCTTCCTGGTCCAGATCAACAGACATGCTCATGGCAAATTGTTTATTGATGGATTTCCTCACCCATTCCCAGTTTCCGTTCGGGTCCAGCTTGGCAACAATGACATCGCAAAGATGGCATTTTATATAGTGCTTGCCGAACCAGAGCTTACCGCCGCCAGTTCCTGTTACGTAGGAGTTGCCGTCTTTATCTGTAGCTATCGACCAGATTGTACTGCCATACTCCGCAACGTTGCGTGCCAGCCACTGCAGTTCGCCATAAGGGTTCAGCTTTGCCACAAAGGAATTATGCATGCCGCTTGAGGCAATAATTGAGTCTATTACAGTGATTGCTCCTGAGAAGTTACCTGTAATATATAAGTTTCCCTGCCCATCGAGTGAAATGGCATGCGGAACCGGGGATTTACTGCTGATCTTATAGGTCCAAAGCCATTTACCGTTTGTGTCGAGTTTGGAAATAAAACAGGTGGGCAGGGAATATTTGAGGGTGTCGCCAAAAGCTGCCTTTGCCTGGAAGGTTCCGCTGATGTAGATATTCCCAAAGGGGTCGCCCTTGATGAAGGTTGCACCCACATAGCTGTCTCCCCCGGTTTGAGTTGCCCATGCCCAGTTGCCATCTGTATCCAGTTTGGCAATAAACATATCAGCTTCACCGGCAGAAGTAAGAGTCGTCTCGCCAAATCTGCAGGTCCCGGAAAAACTGCCTGTAATGAGGATATTGCCAGATTCGTCCAGGCTAATGGCTAAGCAGCGAACCTCCGAGGCATTACCTGACTGGATTGCCCAAAGCCAGTTGCCGTCCTGATTCTTTTTGGCAAGATAGAGGTCTTTTTTGCCCTTGCAGATCAGGGTGGTATTGCCAAGAACAAGAGTGCTGTCAAAGTCACCTGCAATATAAAGATTGCCTTCATTATCCGGAGCCAGCTTCCAGTCAATTTGCTGTTCAGTCGGGGTAATCCACTCCCATTGGGGACTTTGGGCAAAAAGCAGAAGCACTGTGCTGGTAATTAGAATGATTAAGCAAGTTGTTTTCATAATTCCTCTTTATCCATATTGATAACAGGATGCACAAATACTGATTATCCAGTGCGTAATTACTTGTCAATCAAATAATAATCAAACCATAACCTACTGCTCAATATGCCATTCCTGATGCCATTCAATTGTCAGGCTGCCAATACAAAATGATTGACAATAGGTATCAGTTCAAATATTTGAAAAGATTACATTTATCATTATCAGATATTGAGATAGAAGAATGGAGATATAAATGGACAAGATACTTATCAGCAATGGCATTATCCTAACCCTCAATCCGTCGGAACCGGTGCTTTATGGCAAGGCGTTCCTGCTGGAAGACGGTATTATAAAAAAAATAGCGCCCAAGTCCGAGTTTGGAGGTTTTGAGGGAAAGGTGATAGATGCCTCAGGAAAGGTGCTGATGCCGGGATTCATCAATGTGCATCACCACTTTTACAGTACTCTGGTGCGCGGACTGGGCAAAGCGGCTCCCTCCAAAGACTTCAATCAGGTGCTGGAAAACCTCTGGTGGCGTCTGGATAAAAAGCTCTTGATGGATGATATCTACTATTCGGCACTGATTTCTGCCATAGATGCCGTCAAGCACGGCACAACCACCATTATAGACCATCATGCCTCACCGGGAGCCATCACGGGCTCGCTGGCGGAAATATCCAAAGCTGTCTTGCAGACAGGCTTGCGGGCTAATCTATGTTACGAGGTTTCGGACCGGGACGGCGAAGATAAAACTTTGGAAGGCATCAAAGAAAATGTGCAGTGGCTGCAGGACATCAGAAGCAATAAAAGTGACTTTCTGAAAGGGCTGTTCGGTATGCATGCCGCCTTTACTTTGAGTGATAAGACTCTGGAAACCATAGCTGCGGAAGGAAAAAAGCTGAACTGCGGATACCACATCCATGTGGCGGAAGCCGCTTCCGATGAGGAATTTAACCTCAAGCACTTTGGCAAGCGAGTGGTCAATAGATTGAATGATTTCGGACTACTTAATGATAAATCCATAGCTGCGCACTGCGTACATATTGACGCACAGGAAATGGAGCTGCTGGCAAAGCAGAAAGTTGCTGTGGCGCACAACCCGCAGTCCAATCAGAACAATGCAGTCGGCATTGCGGATGTGGTGAAGCTTACGCAGAAGGGCATCACGGTCGGTCTCGGCACGGATGCCATGACTGTCAATATGCTGGAGGAAATCAGGGTCGGGATGTGGGCTCAGCATCTAAAACATGACCCCTCGCAGGGCTTCATGGAAATCGCCAATACCCTGCTGCAGAACAATGCCGTAATCGCCAACCGCTACTGGGACGGCAAGCTGGGTATGATTGCCGAAGGAAAAGCAGCCGACCTTGTCCTGATAGATTATTATCCACCCACTCCGCTGGATGCCAACACCTGGAGAGGGCATGTTATCTACGGACTTTCCCAGTCTGTGGTTGATACCACTATTTGCGGCGGAAAAGTACTTTACCAGAATAAAAAGCTGCTGCTCAACCTCGATGAAGCGGAAGTCGCTGCCAAGTCCCGCGAATGTGCCACCAGGCTCTGGGAAAGATTCTAACCCTTGTATGTAGTACCGCCTTCAGGCGGTTAGAGGAAAAAAGGTAGCATCAGGGA
>DAHVPA010000226.1 GCA_027318525.1 Candidatus Cloacimonadota bacterium
CTGATTTACTTCTGCCCCACCTGCATGTAGGAAGCGATATTAGTGAACGGGAAGGGATTAAAACGCCCTGGGGAAAGAGCACCTTACTCTTTCTGGCTGTTACTTTGCACAACTTTCCTGAAGGTTTGGCAGTAGGCGTGGGATTTGGAGCAGTGGCTTCCGGACTTCCTTCTGCTTCCCTGGCAGGTGCAATTGCCCTGGCTCTGGGGATTGGTTTGCAGAACTTTCCGGAGGGAGCAGTCGTATCCATTCCTTTGCGTAGGGAAGGTTTATCCGTTCGCAAGAGTTTCTTTTGGGGACAGTTCAGCGGTATGATTGAACCGATTGCAGGTGTTTTGGGTGCAGCTTTGGTTATTGTTGCCAGACCTATCCTGCCTTATGCTCTCGCCTTTGCTGCCGGTGCTATGATTTATGTCGTATCAGAAGAAGTCATTCCCGAATCCCAGAAAGGTCAGTATAGTCATCTCTCCACCATCGGCGTGATGCTTGGTTTTGCCATCATGATGGCGCTTGATGTAGCACTAGGATAACCTCAATTCCATCAACCATTTATCTCTATTATACTAAAGAGCTTCATCGGTCTTTGCAGAGACTTAGTCTCTGAAAACTCTCTGCAGACCCTCACCGGGAATTAAGCACAAACAAATAAAAATCCCGTCTCCGATACTCGAAACGGAAACGGGAAAAATGGGTGGTAAAGCTCTCCGGAAAAGGTCAGAGCCTGAGCCGAAAATTAATCAATTGGATAATCCGCGTTCGCAGTTTTTGACGAAATTGACAAAAATCAGCTGTTCGGGACTCAGCTCACCCAGCTCTGCCACTGCCTGCATTGCCTGAGTGGTGTTGAGTTTGCTTTCATAAAAAAGCTTGTAAACACGCTTAATACCTGCAATGGTATCGGTGGAAAAGCCTTTGCGCATAAGACCGACGCTGTTTAGACCAACAGTTTTGTAGGGATTGCCCTGTCCGCGAGTGTAGGGAGCGATGTCTTTTTTAATGGCAGACATGCCGCCCACAAAGGAATGCGTCCCTATCTGGACAAATTGGTGTATGCCGCTGACTCCTCCCAATGAAACCCAATCCTGAATATGCACATGACCTGCCATGTTGACGGCGTTGGCTATCACAATATGATTGCCAAGCTGACAGTTGTGAGCCACGTGCACATATTCCATCAGCAGGTTATAGTCACCTATCACCGTGTTCTCATCCGGTTTATTGGAGCGGTTGATGGTTACAAATTCCCTGATTGTGTTGAAACTTCCGATTTGGAGCCAGGTCTCTTCCCCGCCGAATTTGAGGTCCTGCGGGTCTGTTCCCACAACAGCATAGGGAGAGATTTTGTTGTCATTGCCGATAATAGTGTTTCTGCCGATTATCACATTGGAGGCAAGCAGATTTCTGGCACCCAGAGTAACGCCGGGACCAATCTGGCAATAGGGGCCAATCTGGCAGTCATCACCGATGACGGCAGAAGGGTCAATAATTGCGGAAGGATGAATAAAAGTCATTTCTATTTCTCCATGATTTTAGCCAGGAAATCGCCTTCACAGACCTTCTCGTCTCCCACAAAGGTTTCCCCGTGCATCTTAGCAATGGACTTCTTTAAAGAAACCGCTGTCAGCTCATATCTCAATGTATCTCCCGGCATCACGGGCTTGCGGAATTTGACACCATCGATGGCGGCAAAATATGCCACATATTTGGTAGGATCATCCAATTGATTCAGCAGCATAATACCACCGGTCTGTGCCATGCCTTCCACAATCAACACTCCGGGCATAATGGGATGTCCGGGAAAATGCCCTTGGAAAAATTGTTCGTTGATGGTTACGTTTTTGATAGCGACAATCTTTTCATCAGGAATGAATTCGATAACCTTGTCGATGAGCAGGAAGGGATAACGGTGCGGCATAATGCGCATGATGGCATTGATGTCAAAGACTACATCCTTGGTTTTCTTCTTCTGATAAATCTGTTTCAGTTCGTTTTTCTTCTGGATTGAACGCAGCTTTTTAACCAGTTCCACATTGGTTTTATGTCCGCTGCGGGCTGCCAGGATATGCCCCTTGATGGGCAATCCAAGCAATGCGATATCACCCAGTAAATCAACCACTTTATGGCGGACAAATTCGTTATAATAACGCAGAGGATGACTGTTGAGGATTCCTTCCGAAGAAACAGTCACTGGCTCATGATAACCAAAAACATCCTGGAGATGCTTCAGCTCTGCTTCGCTCATATCCGGTTCAGCAATGACCAGAGCGTTTTCCAAAGAACCGCCTTTGATCAGACCCATGCTTTTAAGCTGCAGTATTTCGTTGATAAAACAAAAGGTGCGGGCACCGGCAAATTCTCTTTCGTAATAGGAAAGATTGGGCAGCCAGGTATATTGAGTTCCCAGATATTTATGCTTGTAATCTATCATGAAAGTAACCTTAAGCTCATTGGAAGGCACAATCACGATATCTACATTCTCTTCATCCGCTGAAAAACTGATAGGTTCGTCAAATTCAAAATAAATCCGGGGTGAATCCTGCTCCACAATACCGGCAGTCTTCAACAGGTTAAGGAAACAAATGGGGCTGCCATCCGCTACAGGAGCTTCCGGACCATCAATCTCTATCCTGACATTGTCAATGTTTAATCCCTTGATGGCGGAGAGCACATGTTCAATCGTCCCTACTGTTGCATTTTTTATCCCGATTGTCGTGCCCCGTGAAATGTCAACTACATGGTCGATATCAGCTTTGATTTCAGGCTTGCCTGGCAGGTCGGTGCGGATGAAGATTATTCCTTCATCCTTTCCGGCAGGTTTGAATCTGATGGTGGTAATCTCACCGGAATGGAGTCCGATTCCGGTATAAGATACTTCGCTTCCTATTGTGTGTTTGTTGTCGGGCATGTTTACTCCTGTCCGCGCTCTTTTTTGAGCTTCTGGATAAATCTATACATATCGGGTAAATGGTTTTCTACTGCCATGATTTTCTTCTGCAACATGGCATCTCTGGCAGGATAACCAAAGTACTTCTTTCCTGCTTCCAAATCTGAGGATACACCGGATTGCGCACCTACCATAGTTCCGTCACCAATTGTTAAA
>DAHVPA010000227.1 GCA_027318525.1 Candidatus Cloacimonadota bacterium
CTTATCAAGTCATATCAAAAGCATAACTTTAAGACATTATTGGACGTAGCCTGCGGTACTGGAGGACACTTGAACTGGCTGAAGAAGCATTATGCCTGTGAAGGCATGGATATCAATCCCGATCTGGTCAGTATTGCCCGTGCCAAGCATCCGGAACTTATCATCCATCAGGGGGATATGCTTAATTTTGAACTGGGCAAAAGTTATGATCTGATAACCTGTTTCTTTGGGTCTATCGGACATGTTAAAACATTTGCCTCTTTACAGCAGTCTCTTGGGAACTTCAAACGGCACTTAAATCGCTCAGGTTTGCTTATAATCGAACCCTGGCACACTCCGGAGCAGTTCAAGGTGGGTCGGACTGATTTACAGACAGTTTGTGAGCCTGATTTGAAGATTGCCAGATGTTGCAGCAGTCAGAAAGAAAGAAATATGTCCATATTGGAAATGCACCATCTGATCTGCACTCCAAGTGGCACTGATTACCTTGTGGATAATCTTGAACTGGGTTTGTTTACGGAAGAGGAATATATGACTGCAATTTCAGAAGACGGATTCACCGTCGTGCATGAGAAAATCCGCCCCAATGGTAATGGAGTCTATCTGGCTTTCAGACGATAGTTTCGGTTGATAAAAACAAATCCACCTACAATTATCAGACTGAGTATGACAAATATCAAGCTGCTGGCTGCGTCAAAGGTGGGATCACTTTTAACATACATTACCCCTGCCATAGCCAAGACAGCAATCACCTGAGTCAAAAAAAAGCCATAGAATAAATATTGCAAAGAATAAGCTTGTTCAGGTCTTGTCCACAAAAGATAGACGCTGATAAATCCCAGTGGGATGCAAAAGCCAAGATCAATTGTCCTGACCAGCCAGAATGCCCCAGGTGCTATATCGTATCCTCTCGCAGTTCCAGTTTGCATCACCAGAAAGATTTCTTTCATCCACATATAGGCAAAAGCAGATAAGAATACGCAAAACAGGAATGAGTAGATCCCAAGTCCCTTCTTTGTAAATCTTGCCTTGACCTGCTTGGGAAAGACATGAATTCCATATAGCAAAAAAACAACAGCAGATATCAGGATAAACAGAAAATGAAAGAAATACTTTTCGCTATTTCCATAATATTCCTTAGCCATCCATTCCCAACCCATCATGTAACTTATGGCATAATACATCAGGAAGAGCGGAGTCATCAAGAGCAGATATTTGCCTGTCCTTTTCCTACGTAACAGCAAAATTCCTGCAACAACAAGGAGCGGACTGATCAGGAAAAGGTTTACAGCATCCTGACCCATAAGCTGATTTACCACCAGAGGATGTGTCTTATAGGAAATGAAGTTTTGGCATAGAGGACCGCGGATTGCCAGCCAGGCTAGCATCAACCCGGAAAAAACAGCCAACCAACCAGCCAGAGAGCGTTCAAACCTGTTGCCAAAATAGTTTAAATCCTTATGTGACACGATAAAGTTACTCCAGTTGTGATATTATTCGGGTTTCATCTGTGGGAACAGAATAACTTCCTTGATGGAATTGTTTTCAGTCAGCAACATTATCAACCTGTCAATTCCTATCCCAAGACCACCCATGGGTGGCATGCCATATTCCAATGCTTCCAGAAAATCTTCATCCACGACGTTAGCTTCTTCGTCACCCAGTTCTTTTAACCGAGCCTGCGCTTCAAAACGCATCCTCTGATCCAGAGGGTCGTTCAGTTCACTGAAAGCATTGGCAAATTCGCAACCGGCAATCAGGAGTTCAAACCTGTCAGTCAGGTTCGGATTGCCGGGTTTTTCTTTAGCCAGAGGCGATATCTCCTTGGGGAAGTCTGTTACAAATGTCGGTTGGATTAAATGCTCTTCTGCACAAGCTTCAAACAATAGGGAAATCATCTTTCCCGCACCTGCGCCTTTGGGGATTTCTATCTTGCGTTTATTGCATTCGGCTGCTATTCTTTCCTCATCAAAATCAGATGCGTCAAAACCTGAATATTCTTTAACAAGTTCAATCATACTGGCTTTTTTCCATTCGCCTGTGAGATTTACTTCATGACCCTGAAAATGGAATACATCTTGACCGATAACTTCTTTGGCAAGGTATTTGAAACAACTTTCCGTAAGTTCCATCATCCCGCTCAGGTCTGAAAATGCCTGATAAAGTTCCAACATGGAGAATTCCGGGTTATGGAAACGGTCCATCCCTTCATTGCGGAAATTCTTGCCGATTTCAAAAACTCTTTCAAAGCCTCCTACTATCAGTCTTTTCAGATAAAGCTCTAAAGCAATTCTGAGGTATAAATCTGTATCAAGTGTGTTGTGATGTGTTATGAAGGGTCTGGCATTAGCACCGCCGTATAGAGGCTGCAGAATTGGTGTTTCCACTTCAATAAATTCTCTGCTATCCAAAAACTTGCGGATTCCCTTGATGATAGCCGAGCGTTGGATAAACACTTGCCTGTGTCCAGGATTGAGCAGCAGATCCAGATAACGCTTGCGATAACGAAGTTCAATATCGGCAAATTCGTCATACCGGACAGCTTTGCCATCCACAATTTTCTCTTTAACAGCCGGCAATGGTCTGAGGTTTTTACTCAGCATGGTAATGTGTTCTGCTTTGATTGAATACTCACCAGCTTGAGTGTTGAAAACAGCTCCATCCACCTGGATAAAGTCACCGGTATCGCAGAGTTTGAAGACTTCGTAGTTCTCTTCACCTATCAGGTTTTGAGCCACATAGATCTGAATTTTTCCGCTGATGTCTTCCAGATTGCCAAACCCGAGTTTGCCTTGACGGCGCATTGCCACAAGTCTTCCGCATACTGAGAATTGTTCTTCCGAAGCAATCCATCTTTCTTTATCGTGAAACAACTCACCTATCTGGCGGGTTCTATGGGACTTAACAGGATAGGGATTGATACCTGCCTCTACTATTCTTTGAAGCTTTTCGCGTCTCAGTTTGAGCAACTGGTTAACATTACTGTCCATTCTTTACCTCTTGTCCTTTGAAACCGGTTTAGTTTGCTCAAAGAAAACGGATGATTTGTTTTGCCAAACCATCCGTCTCATCGAATTTATTGTTGTTTAAGACCTTAAG
>DAHVPA010000228.1 GCA_027318525.1 Candidatus Cloacimonadota bacterium
CGGCTCCAAATCTGCCTCTGGATTGGAATTCCATCTATACGGCTCCCGGTTATGTGAGGACATACACATCCTCACCTCACAGCACACCCAACTGCGTATATATCTATAACTCCACTTCTACTGATGGACCCTATCTGATTGGACCTCCCATCGTTAACACGATTTCGATGAATACGGTCAGAGTCCGTTTCTGGGCAAAAGGTTCGACCAGTTACGTATTATCTGTCGGTGTAACAGCAGATCCAACCGATGCTGCCACCTATGAACAGGTTGCCAGCATGAACCTGACCTCTTCCTGGGCTGAATACGTCGTCGGACTTCAGACCTATGCCGGAACAGGACGTTACCTTACCTTCAAGCATGGCAACGCTTCCACATCACAGAGCATCTATGTCGATGATGTGATGATTGAAATCATTGCAGACAACGACCTTTCAGCTGTCAGCTTGACTGGTAACAGCACCCCTTCTGTGGGCAGCCCTGCCAACTATACGGTAAATCTGATGAACTGGGGCAACCTGGCTCAAAGCAACTACCTTGTGAAACTCTTCAATAATGACAATGTCGAGCTTGCATCCGTATCCGGACCGCAGATCGATCCCGGTATGACTGCTCAGGCAGCTCTTACCTGGACTCCCACCATTGAAGGCGCTGATTCGATTTATGCCAAAGTAGTGCTAACCGGTGACCAGAACAACCTGAACGATATTTCCAACCTGCTTAGCATCTTTGTTTATCCTCAGGGAACCTTGTTTGCAACCATCGGTGACGGAACCAGCACCCAGCGTCAACCCTTGGGTATTCTTTATGGGTATGAAAGGGATGCTTCCATCTATACATCGGAGCAGATCGGTTTGATTGGTGCCATTACCGGAATCCAATGGTATTGCGGCACTGTTCAGACTGGGGCTGTTCCCTTCAAAATATACATGAAGACTGTTACTGAAACAGCCATGACTGCAGTTCCCTGGGCAACTATGATAGCTGACGCCCAGTTAGTGGCTGATTCCACCAGTCATGTCTTCAACACTGTCGGCTGGCACTATTTCCCGCTGGATGCGCCCTATATTTATGCCGGCGGCAATTTGATGGTGCTGGTGGAAACTTTCTATGGCGGTGGTGGAACAACTTCACCCGCTTTCAGATACACAGCTTCCACCACAGCTTCCCACCAATACTGGTATGCCGATACCAATCCTCCCACGACAAACGGATACCTCAACACGAATCGTCCCAATATCGGGCTCAGCTTTACGGCTGTCAGCCAGGATCCTCTGTTTGCCGTTAGCCCTACTACCTATAACTATGGTACAACTTACATTAACACAACTCTCAACAAGACCTTTACCATAGTCAATATCGGTGGCGGAAACCTGACTATCAACAATATCGCGATTGCCGGTGATGCCGCCTTTAGTCTGCAGAATCTGCCTACTCTTCCCATTACTCTGGGCGGATTCCAGACCACTACCTTTGTGGCAAGATACAGCCCCACAACTGCCGGGACACAGAATGCAACCATCACCATTACAGACAATCTTGCCCGAAATGTTAATATCGGCATCAACAGAAACAGTAATACAAGAATTGACCATCCTGTCACCCTGAGTGGAACCAGCGTTGATCCCACTATCTATACGCCACCTTATATTCAGGCGTTTGATACTGTGACCGTGCCGGCTCTGCCTATTGACTGGAGCGCTTTGATTCAGTCCACAATAACTGCCGGATATGTCCGCACAGTCACGACATCACCTCATTTCACACCAAACTGCGTGGCTTTGTATAACTCCACCGACCAGGCAGGTTCCTTTATGCTGGTGGCTCCGCCCGTTACTTCAACTATTCCGCTCAATACCATGAGGATCAAGTTCTGGGCAAAATCCACCGTCGGTTACACTCTTAACGTAGGCGTTCTGACCAATCCTCTGGATGCCTCTAGCTTCACTCAGGTTGCCACAATATCACCTTCAGCCACCTGGGCTGAATATGTAGTAGGATTCCAAACCTATGCCGGAGCAGGACATTACATTGCCATCCAGCATGGTTTGGGCGGAGGTTCACGCACCATTTATGTGGATGATGCCACCATCGAAGTGATCCCTGCCAATGATATCGCAGCTATTTCAGTAAGTGGAAACACCACCCCATCCGTCGGGATGTCCACCCCTTATTCCATAAACCTGTTTAACTGGGGCACCAATCCTCAAAACAACTATCAGGTTAAGCTCTTTAAGGAAGGCGACATCGAGATTGGTTCTGTGGCAGGTCCTGCCATCGAACCCGGAATGGCTGCAGTTGCTTCCATAACCTGGGTTCCGACCGTTCAGGAAAATACGTTCATCTATGGCAAGGTTGTGCTTACCGGTGACCAGAACAACCTGAATGACCAGACGCCAAATCTGACAGTCTCAATTCAGCCTGCAGGAACCATGGTGGTCACTGTGGGCGATGGAGCACAGACTGCGCGTATGCCCATCGACTTCTTCTATAAAAACAGCCTGAATGAAACCATTTATCTGCAGACCGAGCTTAATTTCTTTGGTATGGTAAATGGCATCATGTTGTATAATAACTTCACATCCACCGAACTTGCTGCCGGCAAACCCATCAAAATCTGGATGGGCACAACTCCGTTGACAGACCTGAGCACTGGCTGGATTCCATCCACTCAGCTTTCCTTGGTCTTTGACGGCATGGTCAATTTCCCCTCCGGGCAAAACACGATTACCATTCCTTTTGATACCACTTTTGTGTATCTGCAGGATAATCTGGTAATGATGGTGCAGCGTCCTATGGATACTGGTTATTTCGATTCCACGGATAACTTCTATTGTCAGACCGTCGGCACAAACAGAGCCAGAAACAGCATTGATGACACCACCGTGTTTGACCCTGCCAATCCTTCCACTACGGATGTGACTGTCACAGGTCAATTTGCCAAGACCAGCTTCATGGCTATCCCCGGCGGAGTTGGACACCTGACCGGAACCGTTTACGGAGCAGGCAATGTACCTCTGGCTAATGCCACAGTTCAGATTCTGATGGGCGGAATGGCTACCACCAATGCCCAGGGCACA
>DAHVPA010000229.1 GCA_027318525.1 Candidatus Cloacimonadota bacterium
GCAGTTTCGCATCCGCTCACAAACTCAACGGATACGACGGGCTGTGTAAAAACCTGCATGGACACAACTGGAAGGTCCGCATCTGCATAATGTGCGACACACTGGACGAAATCGGCATGGCAATGGATTTTGGCATCATCAAAAGCAAGCTCAATGAACTGCTGGAAAGCCTTGACCATAAATTCCTAAACGACCTTCCTGCTTTCCAGAGCATGAATCCCACCTCGGAAAACCTGGCACGTTACATCTTTGAACAAATGGGACAGAGGCTTTCGCAATGCCCCTGTGAAGTGGTGGAAACAGAAGTCTGGGAATCCGAAAAAGCATCAGTGATCTACGGCTTATGATCAGAATCGTGGAATCCTTTTACGTAAAAAGCGCAGTGGAGCCGGCTGACTATCCTGCTTCCGCCTATGCAGAGTTTGCTTTTGCCGGACGCTCCAACGTGGGCAAAAGCTCCCTGATAAATATGCTTACCAATAAACACCTGCTGGCAAAAATCAGCCGCACACCCGGCAAGACACGGGTGCTCAATTTCTTTCTCATCCGCTGGAAAGATGACAAAGCTCAGCAACAGGGTTTTATGCAATTCACTGATTTTCCGGGCTATGGCTTTGCGGAAGTGGGTCTGGCAGAACAGGAAAAATGGCGCGTCATGATTGATAAATACCTCAATATGCGTCCACAGCTCAAAGGTATCTGCGTCCTGGTCGATATCAGACACTCCGCCGACCCCAAGGACAAAGTAATGCTGGAGATGCTACGCAAACGCAATATCGACCATTGCGTGATTGCCACCAAGGCTGATAAAATTCCCAAAACCAAGGTCAAAGCTACAATCCAGTCCCTTGCCAAACAATTGAATCTGCAGGATAAGGAAATCATTGCCACTTCCTCCGAAAAAAATATCGGGCTGGAAGATGTGCTGGCTTGGTTTGAAGCAAGGCTGACCTGACGTCCTCTCCCCCATGACAGCAAACAATATTTACGACGTTCTGGTTATAGGTGCCGGTCATGCCGGAATCGAAGCAGCTTTGGCTTGTGCCAGAATGGGTGCTGTCACTGCTGTTTTCGTCATCAAAATGGAATCCATCGGCAGAATGAGTTGCAATCCTTCCGTAGGCGGTCCAGCCAAAGGACATCTGGCACGCGAGATTGACACTCTGGGCGGCGAAATCGGCTATGCGGCAGACCTTACAGGTATCCATTTCCGCATGTTGAATAAAAAGAAAGGTCCGGCAGTCTGGGCTCCCAGAGCTCAAAATGACCGCCAGCAATACTCTCAGCTTATGCGGGAAGTGCTGGAAAAACAATCCGGACTGCATATCATTGAAGCAAACGTTACTGACCTGATAATAGAAAACGGCACAGTAAAAGGTGTCACTACTGCTCTCGGCAAAAGCTTTTACGGACGCAAAGTCATCCTGGCGGCAGGCACTTTCCTGAATGGATTAATCCACGTAGGCGCAGTCTCCTATCCGGGAGGACGCAGCGGAGAACCCGCTGCAGTAGGACTTTCTGAAGCACTGCACAAAGCCGGATTAAAACTGAACCGCTTCAAGACAGGCACTCCCCCCCGAGTAGACCTGCGAACTCTTAACTACAACCATCTGGAAGCACAACCCGGTGACGAGAATCCTTCCGGTTTCTCCTTTTACCGTGATGTCACCTTGCAAAACCTTGTAAGTTGCTATATCACCAGAACAACTCATCACACGCAAAAAATTATTAAAGAAAACATACATCTGTCTTCACTTTATGGCGGCTACATCAAAGGTATCGGACCTCGTTATTGCCCTTCCATCGAAGATAAGATTGTCAAGTTTCCCGACAAAGAGACACATCATATATTCATTGAACCGGAAGGCACCAAAACCTTCGAAGGCTATGTCAACGGTATCTCCACCAGTCTGCCTCCGGAAATTCAGGAAGCCATCGTGCATTCGATACCGGGTCTGGAGCAGGCTGTCATCATGCGCTACGGTTATGCTATCGAATATGATTACGTGGAACCGGAAGAAATCCTGCCCACCCTCGAGACCAAGAAGATCAGTGGACTCTATCTGGCTGGACAAATCAACGGCACCTCAGGCTACGAGGAGGCTGCTGCCCAAGGTCTGATGGCAGGCGTCAACGCAGTTCTTTCTTTGGCTGGCAAGGACCCGCTGATACTGAGCAGAACCGATGGTTATATTGGCGTTTTGATAGATGACCTAGTCACCAAAGGCACCAGCGAGCCCTACAGGATGTTTACCTCCAGAGCAGAATACCGCTTGTGGCTGCGCCAGGACAATGCTGACGAACGACTGATGCCTATCGGTTACAAGCTGGGTTTGGTCACGGAAACACGTTGGCAAAGATTTCAGGCGATGCTTGATATCAAGGCACGGGAAAAACAGCGTCTGGAAACGGAAAACTGTACCATCCTGAATGACTTGCCAGAGCCGGTCAGATATGCCGTGTTGTTAAAGCGTCCCGAAATATCTGTTGACGAATTGCCCCGCTTCGGATATCAACCTCCGCAGGATGTGACATCTGATATTGCCACCCGGCTGGAGCTGGAGATTAAGTATTCCGGTTATCTGCAGAGGCAGTTAGAAGAGCTGCAGCGTTTTTCCACGGCTGAGAATTTACGGATTCCCCAGAATCGGGACTTTATGCAGATAAATACGATAGCTTGGGAAGCCAGGGAAAAGCTTGCCCGGGTCAAACCCCAGAACATAGGACAGGCAATGCGTATCCCGGGTGTCAACTATACCGATATTTCTGCTCTGATGATCTGGCTGCGCAAGCATCCCGCATCCCAGAAGCAGACAAATAAAGAGGAACAAAAATGAAAACAAGGTTTTTGATACTGATACTGATTACAGCCGCTCTGGCATTGACCTTTGCCGGCTGCAGCAGCAACAAACCCATAGCTCCCAAATAGGATGGCATTCCCCTCAAGATGGGACCTACCACCACTTATCCGAACTTGAGCGTCCCTGCATGGATATTATATCCAGAAAAAGGACTCAAAGCCATTGGTGTGGCGCAAGACTCACCGGCAGCCAAGACTGATTT
>DAHVPA010000022.1 GCA_027318525.1 Candidatus Cloacimonadota bacterium
GTGGTTGTTGATATCCCAAAGGGAGGCAATGCCGTGAGCAGACAAGGTCCGGCGAATCATAAACTCTGCCCTTGCTTGCTCTGAAGGTATCTCAATGCTTTGATAGCGCGGGATGACACGCTCAGTTAGATCATAAACCCTCTGAAAACGGTCACGGGCAGTGACAATCAGGTCGCCTTTCCACATCAGCAATTCCAGCATAATCTTAGCTGGTTTGAGATTACCCCAAACCTCAGTGGATTTTTCTACTCGCGTATCTTCAAAATGTCTGGTGGAAAGTGGTCCCTCCTTTCTGATTCGTTGCAGGATAGGCTCTGCCATTTCTTTGTGCAATGCCCAGAATTTCTTTTCCCAGGTCCCGTTGGGGAAGTTTTGCATCCGGATTTTGTAGTAGGCATAATCCTCCAAGGGAAGATAACTGGCAGCGTGACCCCAATGTTCCCAGATGGTTTTATCCTTCGCCAGAAGCTCATCCAGCCAATGAGGTTGATAGTCTTCTACCCTGTTGTATAGAGTGTGGTGATGTGCGCGTTGGATGACGCTGATGGTGTCAATCTGGATATAACTGAGTGCTTTGATGACATCCAGAACGCCTGATTTGCCTTTCAAACCATTGAATCTGTAGAACTGCTGGTGTAAAGCCAGGCGTCTGGCTTGTTTTATGGTAAGTTTCATATAGGCTCCGAAAAAGTATTCCGGTAATACTGACAGAGTTCATGCAGAGGGCAGCTTTTGCACAAAGGCTGCTTGCGGCAATGGTTTTTGGCATGGCGGACTATCAGTGCGTGATATTCATTGAAGAAACCAATATCCGGTTTCAGATTTTGCATAAAGAGATTTTGTATCTCATGATATCGGGCATGGTCGGCAATAATGCCCAGCCGATTGAAAAGCCTTTGCGTGTATGCATCAATCACAAAATAAGGTAACTCATAGGCATAAAGCAGGATGGAATCAGCTGTTTCGGGTCCGATGCCTTTTAGGGAAAGAAGAAATGACCTGAAATCTTCTTTCACGGGTGGAATCTGATAATTGTACAACTGCTGACTGATGTGAATGAGCCGGACTGCTTTCTGATTGTAGTATCCGGCTGGACGGATACACTTGGCGACTTCATCCGGAGCAGCTTTGGATAGACTGTGCAAAGAAAGCAGATTTTCCTTTCGCAGATTGGTGATGGCTTTTTCCACATTAGACCAGTTGGTGTTCTGAGTCAGGATGGCACCGATGATGACTTCATCCCTGGTTTCGCCTGGCCACCAGTGCTGAGGTCCGTTTTCCTCAAACAGAATCCTGTAAATCTGCAGCAGGTGTCTGGTCATGCGATATCAGACTTTACGAATACCCTTGGTATAGACCTGGTTGATTTGCCATTCATGACCTGTGAAAACCAGTTCCGGTAAAACATCTGTGTTAGGCTCTTGCAGAGTCTCAGGCAGCTTCAGAAAAACGATGTCAGCTTCTTTTCCGGGTTCGAGTGAACCAATTCTATCCTGTAATCCGAGTAATTCTGCAGCCCCCAAAGTAATTCTGTAGAAAGCTTCGGCAGGGCTGACTGGAGTCAGGGTTTGCCGGAAGTTATACATCTTGGCGTGATAAAGCATGTTTAATGAAGTTCCTGCTCCGACGTCCGAGCCCAGGGCAAAGGGGATGTGCTTTTGCATTACAGCAGACAAGGGAAATTCTCCGCTGCGCAGATAGAAATTGGAGTCCGGGCAATGGGCAATTTTGCAGCCTGACGCTTTAAGCTTATCCAATTCAATGTCAGAGAGATGGATGCAATGGGCAAGGATGGTCTTGTCTGTCAAGACTCCCGCCTGCTCATACACATCCGTGTAGTTGTCTGCATCGAACAAGTCTTTTACCCATTCGATTTCATCTTTATTCTCGGAAAGGTGGGTCTGAATCCAGATGTTTTCGCGCTGTGCTGTTTCGCCAATCCACTGCATAAGTTCCATGGAGCAGGTTGGTGCAAAGCGTGGCGTGAAGATATACTGCAAGTCGTCTGACGGTTTGTGATATTCCTCAATCAGGCTCAGGCTATCTGTCATTGCCTGTTTGGTGTCCTGCTGCAGAGCTGCCGGGCTGTTTCTATCCATCAGAGTCATTCCGACAAATGCCCTAAGGTTATGCAAGCGGGCAGCTTCAAAAGCGGCTTCACAGGCTGTCCTGAATGGGGCAGTGTAAATCACGGCTGTCGTGGTTCCTGATTTGTAAAGCGAAGAGATAAATTCCTCTGCCAAACCAAAGGCAAAATCGTAATCAGCAGATTTTTTTTCTTCAGGAAAAACGATGTCATTCAGCCAAGGCAGCAAAGCGTCTCGATAGTGACCTTTAATCTTGAACTGGGACAGATGCACATGCAGATCAATCAGACCAGGAATGGCAATACAGTCGTGTAAGTCAATATCTGCTTTAATCTCATCGATATAAGGATTTATGGCGGTTATATGTCCTGCCTCAAACGTGATTAACTGGTCTGCCTGAAACTCATATTTATTGGGAGAGATGGGTGTGAGTAGGTTCGCTCTGATTTTCATGTTTTACTTGCCTTGTATTTAATGATCTTGTTGTTAAAGGGATATGGAAGAAACTGAGCAGATTTTTTTGTGCCCAGTCCAAAATGAAGGATCTGCTCATTTTGGGATGTTGTTCCTTTAGCAGAGCAGAGCTCTCTAACAGGACCTATTTGCTTGCCGGGTTCGATCCACTTCAGTCTTGCTCCATACGAAGGAGTATTAGGATGGTGGGGTGTTTCTTCATAAGCATAGAATTCGGTAAGACCGTTTTCCAACACAGGTTTTAGGATTACTGCATTATTTTTTGTTCTGGTGGTGTTGAGGAAAATCTTGGTTCCATTGCCGCTACCCACCACAAGATCTAGCTTATTGTCGTGATTAAAATCGGCATAGGCATTGCCCCAGCCATTGTAAACCCGCAAACCTGCCAGCCAGGTAACATCTGAAAAAGTGCCGTCTCCGTTATTATGATAAAGATAGCTGCGGTCGTTTTCATAGACAGATGTAATGAACAGGTCAAGGTATCCGTCGTTGTCGGCATCCAACCAGAGCGGGTCGGAATGCAGTTCGTCATAAGTGATACCGGCTTGTTTGGTGATATCCGAGAATTGCCAGAAGACAATTGTATCACCTTCCACAACCCTAATATTTTCCCCATCATTGCGGAGTAACATGCTGATATCTGAGATTTCAATGTAGCGCGGATGAGCAAGGTTGGCTACGAACAAATCGAGGTCGCCATCATTGTCAAAATCGCCCCAGTCTGCTCCGATACTGTGTCCATAGTATCCGTTTTTTAATACGCCCTGTAAGCCGTATAAAGCAGCAACATCAGTGAAAACACTATCCTGTCTATCCCAGAGGAAATTACGGTTAAGACGGTAGTTTGTTACATAGATTTCCTGATCGCCATCATTATCGAAATCAGCCGGGGCTACTCCTCTGCCGGCTTGACCGGGATTTTGAGTATAATAGGGTGACAGGAATCCTGTTTTAGAGGATTTATCAATAAAATAGCCTTTCTCATTACTCCAAAAACGATCTTCATACCCGCTACGGACATTCCATTTCTCATAATTGGCGCAATATAGATCAGGATAACCATCGTGAAAACAGTCAACCCAGGCTGCGCCTTCAGTGGGATATGCATCATCAATATCCCCGGCTCTTTCATTGACTTGGACAAAGCGGTTGCTATTATTCTTCATCAATTTTTCGCCATCACCATTTTCACTGTGAGAAACGGTTACAAAATCCAAGTCGCCATCAAGGTTGAAATCTGCAAATAGACCGCCGGTTGCATTGAGATTCGAAAGTCCAAGTGTGTCAGTGAGTTCAGCGAAAGTCAGATTGCCGTTGTTACGGTATAGCCTTCTGCCGCTCAAAAGGATATCGCAATAGCTGTCGTTGTCATAATCCCCCAGGGCTATTCGACTCTCTCTGTTATTTGCAAATCCTGCTTTGAGCGTGATATCGGAGAAAGTGGGTCCTTTATAATTCATCAATTTTCTTTGCCAATCAATAAGGTTTGTTTTGATCCCAAGTAACTGATGGATCTTTGCCAGATAGGTTGATGCCTCAGAATCGTATTTTTTCCTGGGCGCTCCTTTCATCAGGCATTGGGTAAAAAGAAATGCCGCCTGTTTCAAAAATTTCTTATCCTTTGATAAAGCAAGGAATTTGCCTTGCCAGAAAAGCAATTCAGCCTGAGATCCGGTGTCATTGTCTGCAAATCTCAATTGCTCAAGATGGGTAATACCTTCCAGCCATGTCTGGTCAGCCTTAGTGATAATGGCAAGCAGAGAATCCTCGTCTCCAAACAAATCAAACTGAGCCAGGACATTATAGTAGCGCACTTTTTCCAGTTGGAGTTTGACTCGGGTGTTCCAGGTTTCAGGATTGTATTTATCATATAGGATTACGCCACCAGCTTCATTTTTAGTAATAGAAATCAAATAATCCTGTGCTTTCCTAAGCAATTCGGGATTACTATATCCAGAAGGCAGTTTTTTTCTCAGGGTTGGACTCATTAGATACAAAGCAGCCAAGTATTTGTGTGCAGAGGTGAGATGAGCTCTTTGCTCCAGAGCACTAAAAAAACCTGGATAATCAGACTTGCCTGAATAATGGGCAAGTTCAAAATAAAAAACAGCCTGATTCCAGACTGAATGGGGGAAAGTCTGATAAAACTTCTCAGTCAGAACAAAAGCAAGTGAATCATTACGCTCAGTGCTGATCATATCGAGCAGCACCTTTGCCAGGTCCTCGATGTAGTTGTTATACTCTTCAAGTTTGGCAATGCCCGGATATAGTGTATCGACTGTCGCTCCATTTTTATATGCTTGTAATAAAAACTGATCTGCTTCACTTGTAAAAACTTCAGATATTCTTTGAAAGGTATTGCCAAATGGATAATCAGGATGAGAATCCGAAAATTCTGAAGCCAGATTGAGCCAATTGACAGCGCTGTGGAAATCCTGGTATTTGATTGCCATTAGTTCAAGACAATGCAAAACCGAGAGAGAATCATCTTCAAACCCAGCATATTGCAAATATAAATCAAACCATGCTTTGCTGGATGACTCAACAAAAGCACTGTCCCTGATTGCCGTGGAGTGCTTTTTCAAGATGTCCCACTGTTCTTTTTGAAGACAGAATTCGGCATCATCAAGAGTGATAGCTGCCAAAGATGACAGACTTATCAGAATCAGCAGGACACATAAATGCACCTTTTTCATTAAACTCATCCCAATGAAGATATGATTTGTCCGATATCTTCAGAGCTAAAGTGATATTGGGTGTTACAATAATGACAGATAGGTGAGATTCCATCCAACATTGTTGAGAGTTCATCTTTGCCCAATAAGCGCAAAGCAGCAGCAAAACGTTCTTTAGAGCACGGGCAATAATAGCTCAGGGCAATGTTCCTGGTTATCTGCCAGTCCATTCCTTTGAATATGAGCTTTTCTAGAATGACTTCCCAGCTCATTCCCATATCAAGCAGGTCAGTTATATAGGGTGTATTGTTAAGGTTCTCTGTTAGCTGATTTGTGGTTTCTGAAGATACTCCCGGCATTTGTTGAATCAGATATCCTCCGGCAGCTCTGACAGAACCATCTGTATTAAACAAAACTCCCAGACTGACAGCTGCTGGTGTTTGCTCGGAAACCAAATAGTATTGAGCAACATCTTCTGCAACTTCTCCGGTAAGCAGTTGAATTGTGCCCGTCACAGGAGCTTTTAACTTCATGTCTTTGATGACATTAAGCGTTCCCTGACCTAGTAATTCACCAATATGCCAGTTTGTTCCTATATCCGGATGAGTGTAATCAGGAGATTTGGCATATCCCCTGACTCTTCCTTCCGGCTCATAAACAACCAGAGCTCCTTTCAAAGGTCCTTCAGCCTCAATATTGAGGGTTAATTTGTTTGCTGAATCTTTGATGTCTGCTCCCATAAGTTCAGCTGCTGTCAGTAATCTACCCAGTAGTAAAGCCGGTGCAGGTGCCATTTTATGCAAATCCATCGCTTTTTGGACAATGCCTGTTGTGTCAGCTACGAAAAATCTGAATTGATTATTTCCGGAAGTTCCTCTGTATAAAGTGTCAGTTTGACTCATAATTAATTGTCCTCTTCATGCTGGGTAGGTATATAGCTGGGGAGCCAGTCTGCACTATATGATACCCCTGGATAATAACTACTAACAATATCATGCCAAACCCAGCCGTTTCTTGCTTTCTGCAACGCTCCTACCTGACACAGACCGACCCCGTGTCCAAATCCTTTGCCTATGATTTTGATTTCACTATTTAACGTATAGACATTGCCTTGAGAGAGTATTCCATTACTAATGTAAAAGAAAGAACTCGGTAACCCACCAAAGACTTTTCTAATTCGAAATTCTCCTTCCACATTAAGCTCAGAATCGCCACTGATCTTTAATCTGAGAATCCTTCCCGATACTCCTCTGCGCAGAACCCTTAGGTAACGAGGATTGTGCACCCCGGAATTCATTTCCAGAGTAGCTCTGGAAATTGATCTGGACCATTCTTCAGAACGTTTTTCCCAGCTTGACATCCCATTCTGTTCTGATTCCATATTCAGCCATTGGATTGAGTTTTCTTCCAAGGTTAGATCTAAACTATCTGCCTGGGGATGGCAGGTTACACCTTGCAGGAAAGCAATTGGTTTGCCGTTCCAGGCATTTTGATTTGCTTCGGTCTTACCACCGCAACTGCTGTGATAAACAGCGTCAGCCGGGTAATTGTTATAAAGCATTACTGAATCTGCGGTGGAAGTTACTGACTTGATTATCGCTGTATCGACCAGATACTTTCCTTTGTAAACCTGACAATGAGTATTGCAGCAGAGATCATATCCATCACCTAAATGCCGGTTCATAAGCAATAAGCTCAAAGCATGAGTTCTGGCTGTTACTGCCTGAGTCTTCAATGCTTCCATGGGAGCATTGTTTCCAATTTCATTGGGCACTACTCCTGCCACGTAGTCTTCCATGCTGACCAGATTGCAGAGTTGCAATCCATTATCAGTGGCAGAAATTATCAACTCTCCATCAAAACCGGTTTCTTTACCATCAATCACAATAGAGTTCTTGCCTGATGCTCTAACGGGTAGTTGCAGATATTGAACTCCTCCCACCTCATCAGTAATTTTAAGACGTGCATTCTGCATCGGGATAGCTTGAATTTGTTGGGTTGTATAACCTGTCTCATCAGCATAACGGATTGCTGCTTCTTTGGTGGGGAAATACCTGTCTTCAAACATCAAAAGCTCTTTCTGTAATTCCAGTCTGCCTTTTTGCCATACAAATTTCTGCCTGACGGACTCATCATCTGTGACTGTTGATGTGTCTTGCTCAATGGGTATGCTTCTGTTGACGATTCCCCAGAAAGTCTGTTGATCTGTGTTTGTTAATTGCAACTGCAGTTTGCCACTACATGTAATAGAAAGGGGAGAATTTTCTTCTGATAAAGATATTGCGCTTGCCGAGCTCAAACTATGGCTGGATCCATCTGTTATGTGAATACTTAGCCATAGTCTTCCATCCCTGATTTCTGCCGCTGAAATCAGATTCAGCAGAAAAATAAGAGCAAAGATAAGACAGATGCGCATCTTATGATACAGGACTGCCTGGCTTGGAATCTCTATCGGGCAGCATAATACTCAGTTTCCCTTCATCCTGGGCACAGAGAATCATGCCGTTTGAGACTATTCCTCTGATTTTACGCGGTTGCAAATTTGCCAGCATGAGTACGTTCTTGCCAATAAGTTCCTCTGGTTTATAACTAAGCGCTACACCTGCCACCAGTTCCCTTTCTGTGCTGCCCAGACTGATTTTGAGTTTGAGCAGTTTATCAGCTCCTTTGATTGTTTCTGCTTCTAGAACTTTAGCTATCCTGATATCCATTTTTGCAAAGTCGTCGTAAGTAATCTCGGGTTTGAAGGGGATTGTTTCATTAGGGTTATCTGCGCTTGTTTTCAGTTCCTTCGCAGCGTTGTTTAACTTGGCTAGCTGTGCTTCAATAACTTCATCATCTATTTTGCTGAAAAGCTGAATTACTTCATCAAGTATGAGTGTATCTTTATATTCTTCCTGGCATTCATACCAATGACTGATCTCTCCCAACCCTAACATTTTCCTGAGATTACGCATACTTTTGGGAATGATGGGGAAGAGTGCTACGGAAAGCATTCTGAGCAGACAGGTGCAGACATAGATGGTTTCTTGTGCCCGCAGGCGGTTTTCCTTTATGGTTTGCCAAGGTTTGCTTTCATCGAAGTATTTATTGCCAAGCCTGGCAATATCCATGCTGATTTTTGTATTACGCCGCACCTGATATTCCCGATAGCCTTTTTCCATTTCTTTGCAAAGTTCTTTGGCTTCGGACAGGACTGCTCTGCCATTTTCACTCAGTTCAACCGGTTTGACTTCGCCATTAAACTGTTTTTTACTGAAGGCAAATACTCGATGGGCAAGATTGCCGAGTGTATTATTTAATTCGTTGTTGATCTTATTCTGAAAATCCTTCCAGCTGAAATCGCTGTCCTTGCTCTCGGGAGCGTTGCAGGCAAGATAATAGCGCAGATAATCTCCATCAAATTCTTTTACGAATTCATCCACCCAGATAGCCCAATTGCGGCTGGTGGAGATTTTTTGTCCCTCCAGGTTCATAAATTCATTGGCTGGGATATCGTGAGGGAGCACATAGGTCTTATCTTGACCCATCAGCATAGCCGGCCAGATCAGAGCGTGAAAGATGATATTGTCTTTTCCGATGAAATGTATCAGTTGCGTTTTGGGATCAAGCCAATAATCCTTCCAGCGTTCCGGTTGTCCAATCTTCTGTGCCCATTCGATTGTGGATGAGATATATCCGATGGGAGCATCAAACCAGACATAGAGCACTTTACCTTCAGCTTCATCCAAGGGAACGGGGATTCCCCAATTGATGTCGCGTGTGATGGAACGTTCCACCAATCCCTGCTCAAGGAGATTAAGCATGAAGTTGCGCACGTTTTCTTTCCAGTAATCCTTTTCTGCCAGCCAAACTTTCATCTGTTGGGTAAAGCCGTCCAGATGCAGGAACCAGTGCCGGGTGCTCTTGATCACAGGTTGGTTGCCGCAAATCTTGCATTTTGGTTCTTTCAAAGTTGTGGTGTCATAGATTTGACCGCAGGCATCACATTGGTCACCCCTGGCTCCCGCTGCTCCGCAATTGGGACAAGTCCCTTCCACGTATCGGTCTGCCAGAAATCTTTTGTCATATTCGCAATAGAACTGCAATGTATCTTTTGGATGGATGTGCTTATTATTATACAGATTGGTGAAAAACTCCTGCGAGATTTGGAAATGGGGTTGACGTGCCGTTCCGGAGAAGTTATCAAACTCAATATTGATGCCGTCAAAAGCTTCTTTGATCAGAGCATGATATCGGTCCACAATTACCTTGGGGGTCACGCCTTCCGCATCTGCCTGGATGGAAATGGGTGTGCCATGTTCGTCTGTGCCGCAGATGTAAATAACATCCTCATGACTCAGCTTTAGAAATCTGACAAAGATATCAGCGGGAAGATAAGCTCCTGCAACGTGTCCGATATGCAGTTTACCATTGGCATAGGGCAGTGCGCTGGTTACTAAATATTTCATAATTTACCTTTTACGTAGCGTTGATGCAAGGTTTGAACACATGCTTCCACATTCACGCTTGGAAGCAGGATATCGATTGTGCGCTCAGAATGATTGATTTGCTGGATACCAAGGTCACCAATCAGGTCTTCCAGTTTATTCAGGAATGGCAGGTCCAGATTGATTCCGATGCCTACCATTGTTACATAACCAAGGTCCGGAGTCTTGCTGAGTGGCACCAATTCATTGACTTTGAAGATGTTATCTATCTCTGTTGCATAAAATGACTCGATATACAAGTCGATCTGTCCGTCCGATACCACGTATTTATAGATTTCATTTGTCCAGTTTTTCATCAGAAACCGCATGCGGTCGTTTTGTTCCATTCGATAACGGATGAGATTGGACTTGTGAGCAACAGCGGTTATCATTCTGTCTTCCATATTGACTTCCTTTATCATGAACTGAAAGCTTTCTTCAGTTAGTGTAACGAGGGTTCCCGGATTGAACGAAATTGAGGATTTTACCTCTACCGGGATTTTGTATTTCATGGCAAATTCTACAGCCCGTGGGTGCAGCACTTTGGAACCGTTGTATGCCAGAGCCAGCATTTCATCATAATCAATAATTGGTAAAAGGTCAGGGTCTGCTACGATTCTGGGGTCAGCCGTAAAAACGCCGTCCACATCTGTGAAGATTTCGCAGGTATCTGCTTTGAGATAGCTTGCCAGAGCCACGGCAGTTGTGTCCGAACCTCCCCGTCCCAGGGTGGTAACTTCCTTTTGCAGACTGACTCCCTGAAATCCTGCCACAATTACTATCTTGCCTTTATCCAGTTCTTCTCTAATGCGAAATGCGTTTACATTGATGATTTTAGCATTACCGTGACTTCCATCGGTTATGATTCCGCTCTGAGAACCTGTAAAGGAGATTGAGCTTAAGCCTTCTGTATGCAGGGCAACGGATAAGAGTGACATGGTGATGCGTTCACCAGCCGTAAGCAGCATATCCAGTTCGCGCCGGGAGGGATGATCTGTAATCTGATAAGCCAGGCGAAATAGTTCATCCGTGGTTTTGCCCATGGCTGAGACCACAATCACGATTTGGTCGTCAGGTTCCATCCTTTGGGCAATTTCATGCGCCACATGCTTGATTTTGTCAATCGAACCGACTGAGGTTCCACCGAATTTTTTTACAATTATAGCCATAACTTTTCCATATGTTGATAAAAACCGCTATATGTCAAGAGAAAAGCATTATCAAGTCTCTGACTGACCTTGGTGGGGGATATCGTAACAAGTTCCTTCCAGAGAGTTTGCAGAGAGTATGCAGAGACTAAGCCTCACAAAACCCTTGTCAGACCGTCTGCCCAAAGTCTGGCTCAGAGTCGAAACATATTGACTAAATCCCGGCTTCAGGCAAGCTGGATAGAATGGAAATCAGAATTATTCGCATCGAACAATTAAATCCTGCGCTGGAGCGTTGGTGGATCCAATTGCCCAGAGCCGGCTTTCGGGATTTCGGTTTTCTGTTGGAAACCCTTGAAGGTACCGGCTTACACAAGCGTTCAAGAGAAGCAGAGAATCTTATGGAAGTGGATGTAGCTGTTGGGATGAAAACCGAACTGGAAGCATTGATTTCTGCGCTGCAAGTCAATCCAGACTTCTGACGGTGGGTTTGTGCTTGACAAAGATTGCCCGGATAAATTTATGAACCGAAGCTGCGGGGTGTAGCGCAGCCCGGTTAGCGCACGTGGTTTGGGACCACGGAGTCGGAGGTTCGAATCCTCTCACCCCGACCACTGCTTTTCTTAGTCTACACTGACGGGGCGTTTAGCTCAGTTGGCAGAGCCCTTGCTTTACACGCAAGTTGTCGGCGGTTCAAGTCCGTCAACGCCCACCATTTTGGCTGTCTTTTGCACAGCCTTTTTTTGTTTCAAAGGAGATAAATGCGCATTGCCATTACCGGAGCCAACGGATTTATCGGCAGCAGCCTGACCCGCTGTCTGATGAAACAGGGTCATGAAGTTACGGCTTTGGTGCGTAAAACCGGCAATGTATCCCTTGTGCCCATCAAAGCTAAAGTCAGTGAAATCGATTATTCCAATCCGGACTCTGTCCGTTCTGCTTTTGAAGGGCAGGAAATCATTATCCATACTGCAGCTTTGACACGTGCCGAGAGCTGGGAAAAGATGAAGGCAGCCAATACTGCACTGGTGGAAAAAGTGGTGGAAGCGCTCAATTCAAACGATGCTGTAAAGCAGTTTATCTTTATCAGCAGTCAGGCGGCAGCCGGGATGGGCACAAAGAACAAACCCAAAACGGAAGAAGACATCCCCCAACCCCTGACCTGGTATGGTAAAAGCAAACTGATGTCGGAAGAAATCATCCGCAACCGCCTGCAGAAAGACTGGACCATTATCCGTCCCGTCTCTGTTTATGGTCCGGGCGACAAGGATTTTCTGGAAACCTTCCGTCTGCTCAAGAAACATCTTTCCGTTTCCATGGGTATCATGGATAAGTATATCAGCCTGATTTATATAGACGAACTCTGCCAGCTCATCAGCAAATGCATCGGCAATAAAAACGCATTCCGGCAGGTCTTCTTTGCCTCGGATGGTCAGACTTATACGCACCGCAAATTCTCTGATGCTTTGCAGAAAGCTGTGCCCACCTTCAGTCTTCATCTTAGCGTTCCTGATGCGCTGGTCTTCTATGTGGCTGCTTTGGGTGAATTGCGCAACAAAATCCAGCCCAAGGCGTCTATCGTCAATTTGCAAAAATTCAAGGAACTGACAGGTCGCTACTGGACTGTCAGTATTGATAAAGCACGCAATCTGCTGGACTTCAATCCCCAACCTAATCTTTCTCAAAACCTGCACAGGACGTGGTTATGGTACAAAGAGCAAGGCTGGCTGTAGTCCTTCTGCTGGCACTGTCTGCTTTTGCAATCCTTTCCTCTCAGGAAGCTCCGGAATTTACTCCGCCCAAACTGCTTTCAGAAGCTGTCCTTGACGTCTCTGCTGAGATGCAGAATCCACCTGCAGATGTGATGATTCTGGTGGAAGTAAAAGCTGACAGCACAGCTACATTGATTAAGATTTTGGATGGCAAGGACAGCCTCAAACCAAATATAGAAGAGCTTTTGCCCTATCTGATGTTTGTGCCCTCCTATCAAAAAGGGATTCCGGTCACATCTACTCTGACCATCAAGCTGAAGGTCAGGCAGGAAGGAGCACAACAACCCCTATCAAAAAAAGTTGAATCAGACAGTCTGAAATCCGTTGACAAGGAACTGCTTTATCAGGGCATCAAAGAGCACCTGCAAAACGAAAACCTGCAGAATACCTTTTCTGATAAGACTTTCTACCGGACAAATTACTATCTCACAGGACTAAACTACGATTCAGACCTGATTATTAAAGATGGATTCATTGAACCGGCAAGGATATATGGCAGTGCATTGCAGTATCAAATCCTCTCCGATTTTAGGGACATGGAAGACCGGTGGGTGAATCCTGCAATTCGAATATTTGAAGAACGCAAATCACAGTGGATAGTAGATAAACAAAGGCTCAGAGGACACGAGGGCGAATTCACAGTCACTGAAAACAGCTATCCCTGGTCATCTACTTTGTCAGATGTCTATGCCGGTCTGGGTGACTATGAGTTCAACTTCGCCAAGGGGCAAATCCTCAAAAATAACCTGTTCGGAGTTGAGGATTTTTACACTGAACTTGGCTTCCTGTTCCAGAACGGCTGGTGGCAGGAAACCATCTCCAGTCAGACTTCCGGCAGGCTGTTTCTATCCATTCCCATCAAAGGAACTAGATTAGATTTCAACTACGAAAGTTATGACCAGGATATCCCTTCCACTTCTCTTTTGCCGGGACTGCAAAACGAAACTCTTTACACCATCGCCCAGAAGCGCAATGAGCTTTACCTGAAATGGGCTTTGCCCTGGTTCACAGCCGGCTGGCAGACCGGTAAGGAAAAACTGCGCGCACCCGGCATCCTGAATCCTCAGGATTACGAAACAGGGCAATTCCTGTTGCGCAGAGCTTTCAACCTGTTGGCAACCGACTTTGACCTGACCTACCAGTACAATTACAAGAACACCATCCCGGAAGTGCAATCGCTTTACCAGTATAATAAGAAAAGCAAGCACCAGGGCTTAATAAACATCAGCCATAGTCATGGTAGATTTAGTAACAAAGATATGCTGCTGTTCAGTGAAGACGGTCTGGATAAAGCAAACCTCAAAGCAGATTACGTATTCAGCCCGGTTTTGGGAGCAGGACTCGGCTATGATTATTATAACGGCAGGCATAATACAATTTCCTATCTAGATACATTTTATCCCGACACATTTTTACCCTATCCATCTGCTTTTGTAAAACAAACCCTGCAGGCTGAACTGGAGTGGCTGGCTTTTTCCATTCTGGATATTAAATTGAAAGGTGGTTTAAAAAGATTTAGCGAAGCCTGGGAAATCATCTGGATCAAAGATCACACAATAAATAATACCGACAATCCCTTTGCCACTCTGGAATTAAATACGGTAAAAGAGCTGGGCAAATACACTGCAAGTATAGTACAAAACCTGCATTGGAACAAATATGATAAAGAACTGCCGGAACTTCCCGAACTGCAGGGGCAGGCACGCTACAAGCTGGTGCGTGACATGGGGCACAACAACGCTCTTTCCGCAGGTCTCAATCTGACCGGACACACTGATTACATCCAATCCTATGAAACTCCTGTTTACGGTTCCCTGATTGCGGATGCCTGGCTGGGAGTCAAGATTACCGACCTGTTTGAGTTTCAGTTAATGATGAAGAACATCGGCGACAACAATATCTTTGGCGTCTATCCCAATCCGCGTGCCATCATGGGAACCATCCACTGGTTTTTCCTCAACTGATGTGACCTTCCTATGATTTACGCCATCGGCGATATCCACGGCATGTTTGACCATTGGAAATTGCACCGTTCCAGCCTCACTCAGTTCCCCCACCTGCGCACCTCCTCCACTGAACAGTCGTGATGACGCTTGCTAAGTGGCTGGCGCA
>DAHVPA010000230.1 GCA_027318525.1 Candidatus Cloacimonadota bacterium
AGCTTAGCCTTTGATGAAGTACATGAATGACAATTGGATACAGACCCAAGCAACACCAAAACAGCTTCCGGGTATTGTCCAAAATAACAGTAAGTGTCTTGACAGAAAAGAACTCCATTGTAAAAAAGCACCAGACGCCGAGTGTCTGCTTCTAAACCGCCTTGGCACGAACAGACACCGATAGGGTATGGCTGGAAACGGCTATGCCTCCCTTTTGGAAAGGCGGGACAGAAATCTGAGCTGTCTTGCCTCCGCGTGGTATGGAGGTAATTATGAAACGACTTAGCATTATTTTTTTGTTGGTGTTAGCGCTGTTTGCCGTGATGGCTTGCAGCGAAAAAGACAACAATCCGACTGATGTCCAGGTGCATGGCATCAAACTCGACCAATTCATCAATCAGGCGTTGGTGGCTGATTCCCTTGATTCTACCGCTGCTGATACGCTGGAATTCAGAGGGCTTTATGCCTACGAAATCGTGAGTGGTGAGGATGGATTCAGTCCGCGTCAAAGCTCTTATGCCGGTTATGACCTCAATTGGAATGCTTTTAAGCAGGGTTATCTGGTGCCGACAGACAACAACCGCACCTGGTTTGCCGACCCCAACCTGCCGGGTGCTTTCAAAATCCGTCATGCAAAGTATTTCCGGATGTATCGCAAGATTGATGTAATCCCTTCAGGATTTCCTTCAACTATGGTGGAGCTGAGAGGCTTGGAAATCCATACTATCAATAACTGGGACGGAAATCCTGAACCAGCCATCAAGCTAAGTGACCTGCTGCAGGGCATTGCTTCCTACGATTCCATCAGTATTGTCTGTTTTGATGATTACGGTCTGGGCAAATACTACCATCCGGATGCTGTAAATGATGGCTATTACTTGCTGGAAACGGAACGCACTATCTTCCCGACTGCAGCTATCGCCAATAATATGAAGAAGCTGAAGAAAGTGGACAGGATATTGGTATATGGACCGGCTTCAGCTCAGACGCATGACTTTGACCTGGCTTTGGCGGAAACTGCAGATATGATTTTTACAGTGCCGGAAGACCTAACCGGATATGAATCAGTCGTGATTCCGGATTATCCCCAATAAACTCATTGTAGCCGGATATGATATAATGCACATGCTCACACGCCTGCCAAGCAGGATTACGGCTCTCCTGTTCCTGCTCTGGCTGTGCCAAACAGCACTGGGTCAGAAACTGCCTGCCGTTTATCAAAGCAAACAAGACAGTCTTGGCATCCGTGTCTATACTCTGGAAAAGGTCAGGGTAATCGCCACACGACCGCAGGAAAGTATCGGCAGATTATCTGTCCTGAATCCGGGAGAAAGGACACAAGCGCTTTCCGGCAGCGTGAAAGAAGTATTGCAGGATAGTCCCGGTCTCAGCGTCACAACCGGTACTAAAGATGAGAGCAATCTGCGCATCAGGGGTTTCCGCAAAAATGAAGTCAAAATCCTGGTGGATGGGCGCCCTCTGAATGCAGGTTATTTTGGTAATATCGATTTGCAAAACCTGCCACTCTCTGATATCAGCGAAATCCAAATCCTGAAAGGACCGGTTTCCTCCCTCTACGGAAGTAATACGATGGGAGGTGTGGTTAATCTGATTACGCGTGAACCTTCCGCACAAAAATGGGTCAAACTGGGGCTTCTGGCAAAACGTAATAACACAAACCAACTGGAGCTTTCAGTTGCACACAGCTTTGAGGATTGGAACTTCTGGTTGTATGGCTCAAGAGAACATACGGATGGCTTTGTTCTCCCTGGTGACTTTGTTCCTACAATTTCCGAAAATGGAGATGTCCGCAACAACAGCCTGAAGACAGAATATAATATCCAGGCAAAGAGCAGCTTTTCCATCATGGATTTTCACACCCTTGGTGTGTCTTGGGGCTGGACTTTCGTTCCCGAAAAGAAGATTCCGGCATCCATCTATGAAGCCAATGATTTCAAGCTGTATAAGGATTGGGCACGTTATCAGAGCACTGTGATGGGTGATATTCTGCTGGGTGAAGAGCTGAAACTTGCCGGTTTGGTTTATCTGGACGGCGGTAAGGACACCTATCAGCAATATAATGACCCGCAATATCAGTTCCTTTCGGTCAATTCCATCATGCATTACAATACAGTGGGTGCTAACCTGAAACTGGAACTGCCCCAGAACGGCAGCCTCGGAATCACAGGCGGGTATAACCTGGATTGCCAAAACAGCACCCGTAAAGATAATGGGGATTATCTGAACTGGACAAACCACAGGATTTATCTGCAGCATCTGTTTGCACAAGCCAGACAGGATTTTTCAGCCAGACTGAACCTGACTGGCAGTATGGGATTATCATTGGCGACAGGAGACTACAGAAAAGCATATTATCTGTATCCGGAACCGGCATTGGGCATCTTTTATGAACTGCCTGACCAGACCAGACTCTCTCTTGCAACTGGCATCAATGCTTCCTATCCGACCATGCGGCAGCTTTTTAGCGCTGAACGCGGAAATCCCAACCTCAAACCGCAATCCGGAATTAAAACCGAACTGTCAACATCACGTCCTTTTATTATGAGCAATCTCTCGGGTTTTCTGGAGCTTATTCTCTTTCACAACAAGGTTAGAAACCTGATTGACCTGCGGGATGAACATTATACCAATATCTATTCTGTTGATTCCTATGGTTTTGATGCAGAAGGAAGCATTAGACCTATATCACTGATTAGCTTTGATGCTGCCTACGGTTATTTGGATTATTCAGCAGGCAGTGATTACAGGCTCACTGAAAGTCCCAGGAATACTTTGTCACTAAAATGCAATTTGAATCTTCCACATAAACTTGGCTTGACCATCAGTTCTTTATACAAAGACATCCGCTTCAGCCAGGACAGCGCCGGTTCATACAGAGTGCTGCCTGCTTACTGGAATCACTCCATATATCTAAACAGGGATTTCGGTGTGATTTCAATCAATTGTGGAGTGGATAATTTAATGGATGTCTATTATGAGGAAGAATATGGTTACCCTGCAGCCGGTAGAAACTTGGGCATCAAGCTGGA
>DAHVPA010000231.1 GCA_027318525.1 Candidatus Cloacimonadota bacterium
ATCCGTCAGATTTGGCAATCCACAGGAATGCAGGCTCTGGCAGATAAATATCCCATTAAACTGGTTAATTTCTCTTCCTACGGCATTCAGGATTTTGAGTTATACGGCATCAGGCTATCGCTTTCCAAAGTCCTCTGGGCGGCAGATGTCATCATCAGCGTCAGCAAGCTCAAGACTCACAGCCTGATGGCTTATACGGGTGCGGTTAAGAACCTGTATGGTCTGGTGCCCGGTATGATAAAGACCGAATATCACAAGCAGTATCCCAGCTCCAACGAATTCGGACATATGCTGGCAGTGCTTTACAAGCTGGTTCGGCACCGGATTTGTTATCATCTGATGGATGGAATAATCGGCATGGATGGAGCCGGGCCTTCTGCCGGCAAGCCACGTAACTTCGGTTTGCTGATGGGCTCGACTTCAGCTCCAGCGCTTGATTATCTGGCGTCATCCTTTATGGGTTTTTCGCTCAATCAGGTGGGATATGTCAAGGAAGCTCTGCATGAAGAGGGAGTCATCCCGTCTCAGATAGATTATCCGCTCAGCTTCAATGATTTTAACCTGGGCAAGGTCAATTACAGGGCGGCTGCCATCAGCTCCGGACTGCTCAGGCATGTGCCGCGAACAGGCAGATTACTGATGCAGAAGGTGATGAAGTTTCATCCCGTTATCACTGATAAATGCCGTTCCTGCCAACTTTGTGTCAAAAGCTGTCCCGTGCAGACCATTATCCAGGGAGAGCAGGGCAGACCATTCATCAAAACGGATAAATGCATCCGCTGTCTGTGTTGCCACGAGCTTTGTCCTTATCAGGCAATCCGGTTGCACAAGTCGGGTTTTGCCAGACTTGTCATGCGATAAGATATAAGGGGGAAAAGCAGATGAAACTGGAGTATTTCGGACATTCCTTTTGGAAGGTCAGTTCCGCTCAGGCAGCAGTCGTCATAGACCCTTATGACAATATCGGCTATCCTCTGCCCAAAGACCTCAGAGCAGATGCAGTCTGTGTCAGCCATGACCATCATGACCACAACAATGTTTCCCTGATCAAAGGCAATCCTGAGGTATTAAGCAAACCCGGAGTCTATGAACGGCAGGGTTTCAGTGCTGAATTGATCAGTGTTTTTCACGATGCGGAATTGGGAACCAAACGGGGCAGAAACAATCTGATCAAGCTTACCATGGATGGCTTGCAACTGGTGCATTGCGGAGATTTGGGACATCTTCCGGGAGCGGGAGTGCTTGAGAAACTTGGTAAGCCGGATCTATTGCTGGTGCCGGTGGGGGAGATTTATACCCTGGCATTGGAAGACATCCGGCAGCTTATCACAGCTCTGCAGCCTGTTTTGGTCTTTCCCATGCATTACAGCACGCCTGCCCTCAGTTTCAGGCTGGGTGCGCTGGAAGCCTTTACCCGTCTTTATGACAATGTCATCAGATACAAATCCAACCGGCTGGAAATAACATCCGAACTGCTCGCTACACCCCAAACAGTGGTGCTTGACTGGGCAGTCAGGGAGATGGAATGAAAGTAAAAACCACCAAGCTCGAGCGCAAAAAACCCATCCACATCATCTACTGGATTCTGATAATCTTCTTTTTGGGTGCAGCGGTTTTTTTCGGTAGAAACAGCTTTGTCCAAATGGCGCTCAAGAAAAGGGAAGTAGCCAAACTTCAGGCTAAAGTAGAACAACTCAGGACAGAAAATGACAGCCTGCGCAAACAGAATCATGAGCTGCGCACCAATCCTGCCGTGATTGAAAAGAATGCCCGGGAACGCCTGGGTTATCAGAAATCGGGTGAAACGGTTTACAGATTTATCCCTCCTCCTCCTTCAGAAACTGACAAGAAACAGAAGAGATAGCGGTGGCACAGGTCTCCAAGCCTTTCCCCATCAGCGGTGATTGCAAACAAAAGCTGCATTGCCTGGTGGAGGATTTTTGTGCTTTGGGAGACCCGGTTAAAAAAGCTGCCGCTCAGCAAAAACTCAAACGCCACCTGACCGACTATTCACAGACTAACAGCCATCATATCCAGGCGATGGGCATCTGGGTCTATCACTTTTTGCAGGAGATTATCCCTTATCTGGTTAATCTGCCGACTGATGCTTCCGACCAGGCTGCTTTTTTGCTCAATCTGCTTACGGAGTTACCGCTGAGTGATGACAGTGAAATGCTGCATTCCGCCTTGCAGGAGCTTGACCCGCAACAAACTGCACCGCTTGGCAATAACGGATTTTTGCATCAGTTACAGATGGCGTATCTGCTGATTGAACTGGACTATAAAAAAACCGGGCATTATCTGCAGGAACTTGACCTCATCAGGGATAATGAAGCCGAAGGCAATATCTGCAAACTGCTGGTCCTGCTGCTGGACGCCAAAGCCGAAGGTGTGGCGGGACATTTTCTGGATGAACAGATTGCCTGGCTTGATGTAATCTTCAACGCCTGTGGTAATGCCGATAAACACGTCATCCTCTATTTTGTGGTCCAGTGGGTGGTCTCTTTGCAATGGCTGCGTCCCAATAATCTGCGCAAGGAACTCCTCCTTTCACTCTATGCTATAACGGAAAAGACAGACCAGCAGAACCAGGCTGTGATTTTGTATGAGCTTTTCAATCTGCCCGAAAAGACCGTCACTTCCGCCGATAAGCGAAAGTATCTGGAACGTCTGTTGCAGATTCCGGCTTCTTTTTTGACGGTCAGCCAGTTGCAGAATATCTATTATTATTCAGGCAGCGTCAGAGCGACAGGGAAGGAAGGCTTTGCCGGCTCTGTCACTGATTTCCAGTATTCCAGTTATTACATTCACCGTTACTGGACCTGGCTGGGCAACGTTAACAAATATTTCCAGAAGCAGTTTTCTCCCGTTGAATATCTGGATGTGCTCAAAAACGTTCAAAACAAGACCAAAGAACTCATCAACCTGATGAACATCCAGAGCAACGCCTTTGTTGAAACCCTCGAATCCAGCTATAAAAAGATAGACGAACTCTATCACAAGGTCGAGGAGCTTTCCGTCAGAGACAGCCTGACCGGGCTTTACAAC
>DAHVPA010000232.1 GCA_027318525.1 Candidatus Cloacimonadota bacterium
CCTTCAACAAGCACTAATATCATTCCCACCATTACTGAGTCCGAGTTAAAAGATAAATACATCCTGCCGGCAAGACTGAGAGTAGGTTTTAACTATCTGCCGCGTAATATCATGCTTACACATTTTAACACTGAAGTGGAATATACACAGTGGTCCGGTGTAAACAGCTTGTTTAAGGATAGCTGGGATATTCATGTCGGAGTGGAACATGCTCTGAATAACAGGATACCTTTGAGACTCGGTTTTCAATCTCTAACTGAATGGCAGGCGATGCCCGACTTCTCAAGCTTGAATCAGGAAGGTCAACCCATGCTAGAGGCAACCAAGATTTTCACTCCTTCCTTAACAGCTGGCAGCAGTGTTTCTATAATGAAAAACCTTGTCCTTGACCTGGGCTTGAGCTTTTCCTGGCGCGAATATCAAGCGCTGGATATGTTCAGAGACGGATATTATAATGACAAGATTTACAATCTCCAAGGCAATGGTTTACCGGCTACTTCATACCTGTTGTGGCCCAATGGCTATATTCAACCTACTGATAGAGGGTGGGAAAATGCAGATAAGGTCAGAGAGTCATTTACACAGTTATCCGCAGGTCTGACCTGGACATGGTAATCCCAGTCTCATAATAGATAAACCGGGAAAATGATATGAGAATCAAGAGCATCATTTTAGTCTTACTGCTGGCGGCATGTGCAATCTTGTTACAGGCAGAAGACCTACGTTTAGATATCGTGTTCAGCAATGATGTGCACGGTGGTATCGACAGAGCAGCCGCAACTTTTATCAATCCAGAATTCCCCCCTATGCTGGGTGGGGGAGGGGTGGCAGCCAGTCTGATTAATCAAATCCGCACCTACAGCAACGGTAAGTCCCGCGATAACATACTGGTTGATGCCGGTGATTTTTTTCAGGGACATCCAATCGGGACAGTTACTAAAGGTAAAGCCATCATTGATTACATGAATCAGGTCAGATATGATGTCATGACGATTGGAAACCACGATTATGACATGGGTGAAACCACGCTGCTGGAAGCTATTTCCAAAGCGAATTTCCCGATTCTGGCGAGTAATATCGTCAAACGCTCCACAGGATTACCACCCGAATATGTGAGACCTTACGTGATTCTGGAAAAAATGGGACTCCGTATTGCCATTATTGGTTTTACGACTACTGATACAGAGAAGATGAGCTTTCCGGATAACATCAAAGATGTTGATTTCACGGACGAAAAAGAAGCCTTAAATAAATACATTCCAATCGTCCGTAATCAGGAAAAAGCAGACATCGTTATAGTCCTTGGACATGCAGGATTGCCTTATGATCCTGAAGCCACCTATGCCAGCCGCTACGACAACAGCGGAAAATCATTGCTGGAAAATCGTTATGCGTCCTGGGGCTGGGATTCACAGGAGCTTGCACATGAGGTTCCCGGGATTGATTTGATTATAGGCGGACACATGCACAAAGGTTTTGCCCAACCCTGGATTGACCCGATTACTCACACCATGGCAATCCAAGGCTATGCCTATGGCAGCAACCTTGGCTGGTTTACACTTTTGATTGATCCCAAGACAAAAACTGTCAGTGGCTATGAGACCCCTGCTATCAGGGAAGGGATGCTGATTACTCTGTTTGAAGACGAGTTCGTACCTGATCGTGAAATTTCAGAAAGCATTGCAGCCCAGCAGGCTATTGCCGAAAAGGGCATGGATGAAATTGTCGGAACTGCCGGGGTTTATCTTTCCAGGGTGAACGTTGATGCTCAGAGCCTGATGGGTAATACCATTGTTGATGCTATGAGAGCTGAAGTCAATGCAGATTTTGCATTCATGAATCTTGGAGGCGTCAGATCCGATATCAAGAGCGGCCCCGTCACCTACAGGCAGATATTTGATGTTATGCCTTTTGATAATCAGATAGTTACTTTCCGTTGCACCGGGGAGTTTTTGCGTAGAATTATTGAAACCCGTGTTGAGGGTTCCAGGCATGGTATGGTGGTGTCCGGCTGTAAGCTGGTTTATTCAAAGAAAAGAAAGAACTTTGACAGAGTCACCTCTCTCAGCATTGGTGGTCAACCATGGGATCCCAATAAGATTTACAACTGCGCTACTACCGACTTTTTGATGCAGGGAAATGCCGGACTTACCCTTTTAACACAAGTTCCGGAAGACCAGATAACCTATCACATGATCAATCTTAGGGATGGCATTGTAAGTTACTTTAGAAAAAACAGCCCTATAAGAACCAAGATAGACGACCGCTGGAAAAGGGATGATAATGCATCTCCCACAGCTGAAATGTTAAAAACTGTTCAATAAACAAATCAATTATTCAGAATAACCAAGCCTCCCTGCAAAGTGGAGGCTTTTTTCTGCGGGATTGTTTACCATTCTGCTAATTTACCATTAACTTCATCGTTTCATCCACAATTGCTGCGGGGGGTCATCGAGGGGTCATCGAGGGCTAACCCCACGATAACCCCTCCCACCATTTAAGAATGATGAGCACTCAAACTGAAAATCCAAGTCGGGTGTTAGCAACCTGACCTGCTTTTGCTTGACAAAAACATGCTCAAACAAGCCTTGTCATAATCAGGAAAGTGTAACAAATATACAAGGTTACATAAAGCAAAGAATCGAAAATCATTGAGGAATAAATGAGTTTTGACCATGAATTAAAAGTCATACGAAAAGGTGTGGAAGAAATCATTCCGGAAGAAGAGCTGATAAAGAAACTGGAAAAATCCGCCAAAACCGGAAAACCTTTACGCGTTAAATATGGCATAGACCCGACCGGTTATGACGTCCATATCGGACATCTGGTTCCTATCCGGAAAATGAGGGAATTTCAGGACCTGGGGCATATCGGTGTGATTATCATCGGAGATTTTACTGCCCAAATCGGTGACCCGACCGGCAGAGATGAATCCCGACCACCACTCACTGCAGAACAAGTCAAAATTAATAGCGAAAAATACATGGAACAGCTTTTTACAGTCTTGGATAGAAGCAGGACAGAGGTCCGCTGGCAAAGCGAATGG
>DAHVPA010000233.1 GCA_027318525.1 Candidatus Cloacimonadota bacterium
CAACGTGATCAGGTCCGGGGAATTCAAAGGGTATGGAGAGACTTACTCTCGGAAAGACCTCTCCGAAGAAACATACAGCAACCTTAAAGAACTACTGAGCGACCGCTACGAGCTTTTAATCAGTTATATCGCCAGTCAGCGCAAGCTTTCACCGGATAAGGTCAAAGCAGTGTTTGAACAGCGCCCTGATTATTTAGTCACAGCAGAATATGCCAAACAGGCAGGCTTGGTGGATGTTGTTTCCGGACGGGACGAATTTCTCAAATCCCATTCAATAGAACGCAAACAACTGCTGGATATGCAGGATTATACTCCCAAACCTGTTAGTGTCAACACCCGCGATAAGATTGCAGTCTGCTATTTGCAGGGCGGGATTACAATTAGCTCGGTCTCTCAGTATCAGGATGGAATCACCGCCGCCAAAGTGCAGAAAATGGTTGATGCCCTTAATGAAGACAGTCGAATCAAAGCAGTCGTATTCAGGGTTAACAGTCCTGGGGGCAGCGCTCTGGAATCAGAGATTATCTATCGCAAACTGGAAATGTTGAAAAGCAAAATGCCGGTGGTGATTTCCATGAGTGGGACAGCCGCTTCCGGTGGATACTATATCAGTGCTCCCGCAAATTACATTGTTGCCGATCCCTATACAGTTACAGGTTCCATCGGCGTGATTCAGCTGTTGCCGGATGCTTCGGAACTAAGCAAAAAAGCCGGAATAACCAATCAGACCATCGGTTTTGGTAAATATGCAGGAGCCATGAATTTTATGAATCCGCCTTCACAGGATTTGCTGGCTTCGCTCCAGCGCAATTCTGAAAACGTCTATTCCGAATTTAAACACAGGGTTGCCAAATACCGCAAGGTAGATTATGACAGTCTGGAAAACCTTGCCGGAGGTAGGGTGTGGTCAGCTCAGGATGCTTTGGCAAACCGTCTGGTGGACAAGATAGGCACCTTGGATACTGCTATCAAAAAAGCTGCCGAGCTTGCCAAATTGAGTGCTTATCAGACCGTAGTGCTGCCCGAAAAGAAACAATATTTCGAACTTTTTATGGAACAGCTTAAAAATCTTCCCACCGCCAAAGCAGCTTTTACGCCTGACTCTTATCTGGATTTGCTCGCAGAACAATTCAAGGCAATCTTCAAGCCCTATACCGCTCTCTGCCTGATGCCCTTTGAGCTGGAGTCATAAACCGGCTGAGGATGGATTGAAATATGAAGAAGCATCATATCCTGACAGAGATCATCGTTAACGTCCACCCTCTGGAAAAGCGGGTTGCCGTTTTGGAAGAAAATAAACTTGTAGAGCTCTTTGTGGAAAAGCTGGATCGCCAGAACATCGTGGGAAACATTTATAAAGGAACCGTCAAAGATGTCCTGCCCGGGATGGGCGCAGCTTTTATCGATATCGGATTGGAACGCACTGCCTTTTTGCATTATTCCGATATTGTCCTGGATTTCCTCGATATCTATGACAGGGAATCCCCCCGCAAACACATCCATAAGGGGGACTCCTCCAAGATAACTCAGCTTTTGAAACCCGGACAGGAGATTATCGTGCAGGTGCACAAGGGACCCATCGGCAGCAAAGGCGCACGCCTGACCGGACAGATATCCATACCCGGCAAGTATCTGGTTTTCTTTCCCAATAAATCCAAGATTGCCATATCCCGTAAAATCAGTAATTCGCATGAAAAGAACCGTATTCGCACTATCCTTAACAACCTTAAGCCTGAGAATGTGGGTCTGATCGTCCGCACTGAAGCAGAGGGTAACAGCGAAGAGGACTTCACCAACGAATACAATGCACTTGCCAAGACCTGGCGCTTGATTGAAAAACAGATAGCGCATGCCAAGCCGCCGGTCTGCATCTTTGAAGAAAATGCTCTGGAAAACTACCTCATCCGTGACCTCTTTGGCGAACACGTGGACAGGCTGGTGATAGATGACAAAGCTTTTGCCAAAAGGATTGCCGCCCAGCTGGAAGATATCGCTCCTGAACTGGTCAACAAGGTGGAGGTTTACAAGGAAGATTCGCCCATCTTCGACGCCTGGGCTATTGAGAAAAAGATAGAAACCATCTTCCACTCCAGAGTCTATCTGCCCAGCGGCGGTAACATCAGAATCGAGCAGACCGAAGCTCTGGTGGCAGTGGATGTCAACACGGGCAGTTTCACGGGCAGCACCAATTATAGCGAAACCATCAAAAAGACCAATATCGAAGCTGCTTGTGAGATAGCGCGCCAAATCAGGCTGCGTGACCTCAGCGGCGTGATTGTGATTGATTTTATCGATATGGTGCATGATGAGCATAAACGTGAAGTGTTGGATGCCCTCAAGACCGGCATCAACCGCGACCGTGCCAAAAACAAGGTCTATTCCTTTACGGAACTCGGTTTGGTGGAAGTTACGCGTAAACGCATGCGCACCTCCCTGGTGGCAAACTATTCCGAGCCTTGTCCCAATTGCAACGGCACCGGTAAAATCCTTTCCCGTGATGCTGTCGTTATGCGCATCTATCGCTGGCTCAGCCGGGCTGAATACTTTATCCGCAACGATAAACTGCGCATCCTGGTGCATGCCGAAGTGATGGGATTCATCAATAAGAACAAGGATTATTTTGCTGCTTATCAGCATCAGATTGAATTTTTGGAAGATGCCTCGGTCCGTCAGGATAGTTTTCGGGTGCTTTCTTTACCGGACGAGAAGGATATCACTTCCAAATATACTACTTGACAGATATGCAGGTCAAAAAGATTTTGAGCCAAAATATTATAGAAAGGCATAAGGAGCTCTAATGTACGCCATTATTGATTTCAAAGGTTTTCAGTATAGGGCAGAAAAAAACGCAGTTATCCGCGTTCCCTTGCTGAATGCGACTGAGCCGGGACAACAGGTCGAAATCGACCGTGTCCTGCTGGTACGGCACGATGATGATATCGTGTTCGGACAGCCGGTCGTCAAAGGCGCAAAAGTTTTAGCTGAAGTAGTGGACAGCGGCAAAGACAAGAAAGTGATAATCTTCCACAAGAAACGCAG
>DAHVPA010000234.1 GCA_027318525.1 Candidatus Cloacimonadota bacterium
TGGGATGACTTTGGCTCTGGTATTGCAGCATTGGACTTTAATGGTGATGGTTATGATGATCTGGCGGTTTTACAAATGTTCTGGGTTCCTGACAGTTTATTATCACTGTTACCAACAATCAATTATGGAAGATTGCTGTTTTATTATGGGGGACAGCAATTTGATAATACCCCAGATTTTACGATATCAGGCACTTACCCGGGTGAGCTATGTACTTCTCAGTTTTACAGCTATTTGGTATCTGTTGGCGATGTGAACGGGGATGGCTGTGATGATCTGGGGGTAGTTGGCAACACAGATTGGACGGGAGGTAGCAGCTCAAACCAACGCCCTTATGTGGCAGTATATTTTGGCGGTCAGAACCCCTCCAGTCAACCGGGTTATTACAAATGGTTCCCCAGTCCCCACAGTTCCAATCAAGCCGAGATAGACCCTCTGGGCGACATCAATAATGACGGTTTTGATGACTTTGGATATTGTTACAAACCTGATAACTATTATAACGAGCTTAGCGAAGCCGCTATTATCTTAGGAAACAATCAGAGTTTTACCGAGGTGGTCTGGCGAAGGTTCACAAACCAAAGCTATTCATGTCTGAATCCAGTAGGAGATGTGAATCATGATGGATACGATGACTATGTATTCCATTATTGGAATGCAGAGAATACAGAAGCATTTAAAACCAACACACTATACTTTGGCAGAGCCGAAATCATGCCTGTAGATTCTCTTCTTTTGTATTCAGGAAATGATATTATGGCAGTGAAGGCAAAAGGTTTGGGAGATCTAAATGGCGATGGCAAGGATGATTTTTGCGGTTTTATGCGGAGTCAATATTTACGTGTCTGGTTTGGTAATGAGACTCTTAGCAGCTTAAGTGACCTTAATCTCTCACCGGGATGGTCGGGAGAGAGTAGTTCTGATCGCGGTCTGATACATGGCGATCTGAACCACGACGGCTATGATGATGCTATCGGCTCCTCACCATTATCGAATGGACAAAGCGGCGGCTTCCGCATCTGGCTGGGAGGTACCAATATGAACGGTACAAGTGATTTGACGGTAAACGGTCCCTATATCGGGATGCAGATGGGCATTGGTATGGCAGCAGGTGACTTTAATGCAGACGGCTATTGTGATGTGGCTGCGTCGGCACCTCATAGCACGGCATTTGATTCTTCACATGGCAGAGTTTATGTTTATGCCGGCAATGCTCAACTTACCGATACTACTATCAGCAATGAGGAAAATGCAGTCGGGAATCTTGGGGACAGATGGAGTTTCAGGATCATCCCCAATCCGGTTTTTAGTGGTCAGAGCTGGAAACTGAAGTTTACTGGCAGGGGTTATGCCAAGCTGCATAAACCGGTAATCAGGATTTACAATGCCAAGGGTCAGAAAGTCAAAACCTTTTCCATCTCGTCCGAGCATATACAGTCAGGGGAGTTTGATATCTCAGATTTGCGCGTGGGACGCGGGATTTATGAGGTTTCCTTGTATGAAAAGGGCAACTTGCTCCATACTGGCAAAATTACCATAAAGTGAAGGATAGCGTTATGTTTAGTATTAGGTTGTTCGCATTTATCATACTGTTCATATGTGCTGTGCCTATTTGGGGCACAGGTTTTTCTGCTCCTTTCCTGATAGGGGCTAACGTTTATAACCATACCAGCGATGTCGTTGCCCTCCATGACAGTATCGGCATGTTGTTGAGAGAGGGATGTTTTAACGCTGGCACCTGCACCGCAAAAGACACAAATGACCCGAACCTTGTGACTGGAATGGTCAACAGCATGGTCAACAACAACATAGATGTAATTCTGGAGGATTATGTTTTTGACCCTGAAGCAGGTATCTATGGCGCTAGGACTTTATCGGGGGGTAACTATTTCCGGTTTGAAGCAGAATATTCTGACTCGTCCATAGTTGAGCAGTCTGATGAAACATCCCCCGATTCATATTTCTATAAATCGCCTAATTGGAATAATACAAGAATTGGTTATACGAATGTTGATGTTAATGACAACTTTTCTAACAAGCATTACTGGCAGGTAAATGCCGGTCAGGTAGGCTATGCTTATCACGATTTGACCTATAAATGGCCCATTGCAAACTCAGATGTATATTACCGGATTGGTCAGGAATTCCGCTTTCCCTATAGCGGCTTAAAAGCAGACAATTTCACTTTCTTCAATCAAAATAAGCTTTATATTACTTTTGCTATGCAAGTAGTTGGCTTAGAAGCTCTGCCTGATTCAACCATATTAGCCAGGATTGTCTTTACGAATAGGGGTCTAACAACACAGGATACTACATTTATCACCATCAAACATACATTCCCGGCATCCGGTTATGGCTATACTCAAGCTACATGCGTCGATAAGACTTATCTTATGAGTGCTCCTGTTCTTCCTAATACTGATATTCATTTAATTACGGCAGAAATTCCTTTGGTAACTTTACACCAGTTATATAACGATATTATAGATCATGGCGGTGGCTGGGATAAGGTTTTAGTGAATTTAAATCCCACCCTCTATTGGTACGGTCACGGCACCCTGAGGCTGGATTATGTGGAATTTCAGGATAAACTATATAAAGATTATACTAGTAATAATGCAGTCTTGGCTCAGATGCTATCAACCCGAACTTTCGGAGCAATATATCTAGATGGCATGGATGAGCCCCAACCCGGACAGTTTCAATCATTTTATCGTATTTCTAGGTACCTGGAAAGTGTGGATGCCGATATAGAACTTATATCTCCAGTCCACGATTATAAAAAAGAGGTAGTGAAAACCAATGGCAGTATTTTCAGCCGGAGGTGAAAGATGAAACTACAGGCTTTTGTATTAGCTGCTTTTATCATATCGTTTACCCTGCCATTGGTCTGTATCAATCACATGGATTTGATGACCACCATCTGGGAGAACCAGTTTTATGACGACTTTGGCAATGGTATAGCGGCATTGGATTTTAATGGAGATGGTCATGATGATT
>DAHVPA010000235.1 GCA_027318525.1 Candidatus Cloacimonadota bacterium
CCGATCTTTGTTTAAGACCTTAAGAAATAGTCCAATTCAGTTTTATAAATCCTTGAAAGGATTGTCATCAGACTCAGGCTTCTGGTTGGCATAGCGCCGCCATTCTTCATTTCTGTCGCGGGATTTACGTGGCTTTCGGTCACGATCGTTGCGGTCGCCAAAGTTTCTCTCCTCGCGTCTGGGAGTTTCCGATACTTCTACGGGGAAGGCTGCTGCATCGGTATAATCCAGAGTGATTCTTCTCTGCTCTTTATCAACGGCTGTTACCGTCAGTGTCACTTCATCGGCTGTTTTGAAATTATCAGTTTTGCGGACTCTGGATCTGGGTAAAAGACCAGTGATACCATCACTGAGTGATACAAAGACGCCGAAATTGGTCGAACTTTCGACTATGCCATTCATTTCTTTACCGACTTCAAGCACAGAGTCTATCTCTTCCCAGGGGTCTTTCTGCAAAGCTTTCAGGGAAAGGGATATCTTCTGGTTCTGTTCGTCAATCCGCAGAATCTGGACTTCAACAAAATCCCCTTCCTTGAGAATTTCTTTGGGATGTCCCACCATTCTGGTTCTGGACATTTCAGATACTGGGATGAGACCTTCCACTCCGGGTTTGAGTTCGACAAAGGCACCAAAGTTGTGCAGTCTGAGCACGCGGCAATTAACGATATCGCCTTCTTTGATTTCTTTCATCGCCAGAACAAAGGGGTTTTCCTGCAGTGCTTTCATGGAAAGGGATATCTTGTCGCCTTCCATTTTAAGAATCTTGACTTCTATATCCTGACCTGCCGTCAGAGCGTCCTGAGGACGTGCAATATGATGCCATGATATTTCAGATACGTGAAGCAAGCCTTCCACCCCACCCAAATCGACAAATGCGCCGAAATTGGTCAGGCGCATGACTTTGCCTTTGACAGTCATATCCGGAGCGATGTTTTCCATAGCTTTGGCTTTTTTCTCATCGTGCAGTCTTTCTTCCAGGATACGGTGTGAAACTACTACCCGACGGCAGTTTTCTGAGCATTCTATGACTTCAAAATCCATTGTTTTACCGATGAACTGGCTGGTGTCTTCTGCCATTCTATATGAGATTTGGGACATGGGACAAAATGCTCTGGCACCCAAAACGTCGACACTAAATCCGCCTTTTGTGACTGCATAGACTTTGCCCTGAACCGGAATTTTGCGGTCAAAGGCGTCCTTGATGCCGTCTTTATTGACAAATTGTTTGGTCAGGCTTTTGCCGATTACGAATCCCTGGTCATTGCGGTCCACGATAAAGCCTTTGAGGGTATCACCCACCGCATAGTTCAGTTTTCCGTCTTCTTCGGAGAATTCACTCTTGTCAGCGTAAGCGTCAAACTTACCGCCCAAATTGACGATCAGAAAAGTATCGTTGATACTTGCCACGACTCCTTCCACCACGTCGCCTTTGTTGAATTCAGCCGTTTGTTGAAAGGACTCTTCGAGCAGGCGAAGATAATCTTCTTTCAGTTCCTTGTAATTAGCATTCTTGGGTTCTTTAACCTTGTCTGTCATAATGTGATACTCCTAAGGGCTTCTAAGAAGAACCACGTTCTGAACCCTCTGTTTTTTGTCCAGCAATTTGTTTCAGGGCAGATGTTAAGCCAATCGCTTAAACTTCACTGTTCGTTTTATAGGAAAATTCTGCAGCTTCAAACATAGATATGGTCATGGGTTTAGGGGGAGTCTGCAGAGACTTTGCCTCCTGATACTCTCTGCAGACTCTCTGAATGAAAAGAGAATGGGTATCGTGAATGCTCTGAGAATTTAAATCATTTCAAGACAGGAGCAGCCTGATGAAGTCCCCGTCTTCTATGTATCCGTAAGAACCTTCACGGCAGCTTTCTTCATCGTATCTGTTAACAATGTCAGGTGATTCACCCGGTTTGTATATCACGAAGGGAACTGGGTCATGCACATGAGAACGGACTATGCAAGGAGTGGGATGGTCGGGAAGTAATGCTATGCTGACAGGTTGAGCAGATTCTATAAAAGCATCCATAATTGGTTTTACTACCCGGGAATCCAAAGCTTCGATGCATTTTGTCTTGAGTTCCGCATTGCCTTCATGCCCGGCTTCATCAGCTGCTTCAATATGCAGATAGACAAGGTCAACTTCTTGCAGTGCTTTCAGAGCTGCTTCGACTTTTCCTTCGTAATTCGTGTTGTAAAGACCTGTCGCACCTTCGACCCGGACTACTTTAAAGCCGGCATAAACTCCGATGCCATGCAGCAAATCCACTGCCGAGATGACGGCTCCGGTCTTGCCATACATTTCCATGAAGGTGGGCATCTGGGGTCTCAAACCGGCTGACCAGAACCAGATGGAATTGGCTGGATCCTTGCCCTGACTGATTCTTGCCAGATTAACCGGATGCTTTTCCAGGACTGCCTGTGACCTGATTATCAGCTCTGTGAGCAAAGAAGCCGTTTCTTCGCCCAAGGGAGACTTCGCCAGGGGCAAGACATCCCGCCAGGGCGTGCCGGGAACGTCGTGCGGAGGAGTCAAACCAATCTCAGGGTTGCCTCCCTTCACGACAAGCAGATGTCTGTAACTGACTCCTGGATAAAAGTGTATCTTATCACTGCCCAGCTCTTGATTGATAGCGTCAATCAAGATGCGGCTTTCTTCGGTCGTTATATGACCTGCAGAGTGGTTTTTGATTTTATCATTGTCCAGACAAATCAGATTACAACGCATGGCAAGCTCGCCATCATTGATTGTAACACCCATGGCTGCGCCTTCCAAGACTCCTCTGCCCTGATAAACCTTGCGCACGTCATAACCGAGCACAGCCAGATTTGCCACTTCCGAACCGGGGGGCATATCTTCCGGAACAGTGGCATACATACCGCAGCGCCCAAGCTTTGCCAGTTTGTCGATATTCGGTTTATTGGCAGCCTGGAGCGGAGTCTTCCATCCCAGACTTTCCACGGGATAATCTGCCATCCCATCACCCAGGA
>DAHVPA010000236.1 GCA_027318525.1 Candidatus Cloacimonadota bacterium
TTTCCTGCCGGCAGCAGAATCAGGTCATAGTTTTTGGCATGCAGAATCAGGGGCAGGATATATAGGTGCCAAGCCATGGAAAGGAAGGGTTTCTTCAGATATTCCCGCACATAACGGTAAGAGACATTGGTATTGCGGACAGGAAAGATGGCGGCATCGGAAGCATGTATCAGCAGTTCCAGTTGATGTTCCCTGCTAAGTTCGCGGCAGACCGAGATGGTATATTCCGCCACTCCGGACTTGCCGTTATCGAAAGCCAGGACACTGACCAGTATCTTCATAGCAGTTGTCTCACCTCTGTTCAGAGTTCGATTTCCACAGTGGTTTCATTCAACTGGTCATAGCGGGTGCGGTGGAATTTATTGGTCATGGACATAATCATTTTGACTCCCCTGCCGCTGGTGTTCATGACATCCTTGTCAAAGTCATAAGGGTTGTTGATGGTGTAGTTTTCTTCTCCGGGCGTCCAGGCAATGCCTTTATCCCAAAAGCGGATGATGAGACGGTTGACCTTGAAGTCAAATTCCACGATGATGGCAGAATCCGCTTCGTATTTGTAGCCGTATTTGATGATGTTGTTGAGGAATTCATCAATGATAAGCTCAACCTTGGCAGCCAGGATGGTGTCGCCCTTCCAGTTGAGAAAAAGGTCTTCCACTCTGTGCGCGGTCTTGCCCACTTCTTTGAGGGCGGCGCGCAGGGAGGTCATGAAGTGCAGGGATTGATTGCGCACATTGACGGAGAACTGGTCGGGATGACTATGCACTTCACGGCGCTGAAAGGAGAGGAGGGAAAAGTCGTCATGGGAGAGGTTGTATTTTTGGTCTATCAGGTATTGCTTGATGCGGTAAGGCAGACTGATGCAGCTATCGACGCGGATTTCCTTGCTCAGGCACTCCAGGACTCCGCTGATGCCGAATTGCTTGCCTGCGGGATTGACGCATTCATAGATGCCGTCGGAAAAGAGCAGGAAAATCTTGTTTTCGGTAAGGGGAAGAATCCCCATGTCCTCTTCCCTGTAGATATGGTTCGGCATCCAGCCCAGGGGTAAGGAACCCACGCTCTCCCTGGCTTTGGGTTCGCCGGTCTGGGTGTCAATTTCCACGATGGGGGGATGTCCTGCATTGAGATAGCGGAATTCGTTGTTTTCTAGGTCAAGGATGCCAATCAATAGGGTGAGGTAGTTATTAAAGATAAAAAGCTCGCGGCAGAGGCGGGAATTGAGCTGGGTAACGAGTTGGGGCAGGTTGAGCTCGTCCTTTTCGTTATCCACCATGATATTGATGATGGATTTGATGGCTGTCATCAGGAGTGCTGCCTGCACACCGTGTCCGGAGATATCGCCCAGATAGACCACATAGAGGTCGTCATTGATGCGGATGCGGTCAAAGACGTCTCCGCCCACAGCTTCATAAGCTTCGTAAAGCGAGGAAAAAATCATTCTGCGGTCCACATAGATCCACTTCGGGAGCATGGCTTCCTGGATTTTGGCAGCTGTCTCAAGGTCTTTGGAAAGGTCATAGATGAGTTGCAGATTGCTTTGTTCGGAACGTTTGTAGTTAATGGTCTTATTGACACGCGCCAGCAGTTCGAAACGGGAAACGGGCTTTTTAATGTAATCACTGGAGCCAATCTGGAAGCCTTTGTTGACCGCTTCGTCATCCTGATTGGCGGTCACCAGGATAATGGGCACATCAGCATTGATGCGCTGTATCTCACGGCAGGTCTGATAGCCGTCCATGCCTCTGCCCAGCACCACATCCAGCAACACCAGGTCAAACTTCTGGTTTTTAACCTTTTCCAAGGCTACTTCTCCGCAATTGCAGGAATCAACCTCATAGCCTTCTTCAGTCAGAATATTGGAGATAATCTTGATGGATATCTGGTCATCATCTACAATCAGGATATTTGCGCCTTTAACCATGCGAACCTCTTTGCAATGCTGAATACATCATTTATGGGCTGTTCGCTATTGGTCAAGCAATATTTCCGGCTTGACAAACAAAAGGGCATGGAATAGCTGTGTATCAGGTCCGGTAAAGCAGATACCGACGCCTTTAACCGGATTGGTTTCACGACAAACATCCCCTGCTAAGGAGCTGCCATGCAAGATATGAATACTACCGATGCCACCTGCCCCAGCGTCAAATTTGGCGATTGGCTGATAACGCTGATCATCATGCTGGTCCCGCTGCTCAACCTGGTTATGCTCATCCTCTGGTCTACCGAGAAGAACACCAATCCCAGCAAAGCCAACTGGGCGCGTGCCTCCCTTGCCGTTATCGGCATTCAGATGGTTGCACTCATGTTCTTTATCGGACTCTTCATCAATTCCCTGACCGACGCCATTTCCCAAATGGGACTGTCTGGACTTTGGTAAAGCCTGTGTCCGCTCGATATTATACGGAGTTATTATGTATGCCAGAATCCTGCTGCTTTTAATCTTGGGCGCAATGCTGAGCGCTTGTTCCATCTTCAAAGCTCCTTCCTTTGAACGCCTGAACGGTTTTGAACTCAAGGACCTGACCCCCGACCATACCAGCCTTGACCTTTCCATCGTCATTCACAACCCGAACTGGTATGCCATTACCGTCAAGAGCCTGGATGTCCAGGTGGATGACAAATCCGATGCCAAACTGGGCGATATCGTTATGACCAAGCCCCTGAAGATAGGCAAGCATGCTTCCGATACAGTCTATTTTGATATCCAGCTCGAGACCCGCAAGGTCACCAAACTGCTCAGCCACAATGCCCAGAACGTCGAGTTCAACGTCAAAGCCAAAGCCCTCGCCAGTGTCTTTGGCATCAGCAAGCGCGTCAAATTCCAACAGTCACAAAGCGTGAACTTCACTCAGATTCTGGAGGATATGCTGCCTTCCATTCCTTCAGACATCACTATTCCGACCCTGAAGACCGGTCAGAAGAAAGTCGTCATCACCAATGCACCCAAAACCTCCTCCCCCATCAAAGC
>DAHVPA010000237.1 GCA_027318525.1 Candidatus Cloacimonadota bacterium
CAAGGTTATCAGTCTTCTGGCTTCGGTATAAACGGTCGATTTAACTGATATCTTTTGCAGCATCTTCCAGGCGTATTTTTTGAATACAGCCAGTTCATAAGTCAGGCTGCTGTTAAACATTATATCGGCATTCTCCTGATATGGAAAGATATTCTTTTCTTCACCTTCCCTGACATCAGGCCAGCGCATTATGGTTTCTTCTGCAGAATATCCGCGATATCGGTTATCTCTAACCATTCTTCTAATCAGTCGGCAGTCGGTGGTTGGTATTCGATTATGATTGTCTATATTCAACTGGTTTAAAGCGCTAACATATATTTTCACTTTATTGCGGGAAGGGATTTCAGAAGTTAGGGTATCATTCAACCCGTGAATTCCTTCCATGACTATGATAGAATCTCTGTGCATCTTAACCGGAGCATGTGTTCTCTGGCTTTTCCCACGGGAAAAATTGAATTTGGGAAGTTCCACTGCGTCACCTTTGAGCAGTTGCATAAGTTGTTTATTGAGCAATTCAAGATCAAGAGCATAAATACTCTCAAAGTCATAACTGCCGTTTTCCTTTTTGGGTGTTCTGTCGCGATTGAGAAAATAATCATCCAAACCTATTACCAAAGGTACAGCCTTAGAAGCCTGCAACTGCACCGACAGTCTTTTGGCAAAAGTAGTCTTACCAGAGGATGAGGGACCTGCTATCAGGACAATTTTCCAATCTGGATTAGCGACAATTCTGGAGGCAATCTCAGCAATTTTCTTTTCATGCAGTGCTTCTTCCACGAGGATGAACTGGGATATGTCGTAAGTATCAATTTGTTTGTTCAAGTCCACGACATTATGCACTTTTAAGATATTAAGCCATTTATCCTGTTCCTGATGGAGTTTAAACAACTGAGCAGAGATGTTGAAAGGCTGGCTCAGCTTGCAGTCTTTGGGATTAGGAAACCTCAGCACAAATCCCGGGGCATTGTAAACCAGCTCAAATTCATGTATAAATCTGGTATTAGTAACTAATGGTCTGAGATAAAAATCATAGAACTTGCCACATTTATAGATATGCAGTTTGCGGTCTGTGTAGTATTGCAGATTTTTGAGCAGGTCACTTCTACCCATGGCACTGAAGATTTCCTCAGCTTCATCAAACCTGACTTCAATTTTTTCTATGGGCTGTTCTTTGGCAATGATGCGTTGCATTTCTGCAGTCAGCCTCTGGCAGTCGGCTTCTGAAAAAGTCCCGATGTCAAACACCTCACAATAAACTCCATCACTGATGGAATGTTCTGCCACCAGGTCATGTCCACTGCCAAACAGCGAATACATTGCTTTGGCGAGGATGAACATTGTGGAATCCTGAAATATGCACAGCCCATCATTATGCTTGATGGTTATTCCCTCCACCAATGCACTTTGCTCCAAAAGATAATCATCATTGACATAAAGATTGTAGTTTATTTTATAGGATAAGACAGGACAGGTCAGTCCTGAGACAGATTTCATAATGTCCTGAATCGTGGTTGGTTCGTCTAAATCAAAATCCTGAATAGGATTACCGTCAATTTTTAACTCTATTTTCATAACGAAAAACCTATCATTTAGGATGGTTTATTCGTCAAGCAAAACCAAAGGAGGAGTAATGAAGCAACGCAAGCTCAATCTGAAGCGCGAAATCAGACAATACCTTGGCATTATCGGGGGATCTGTCATCTTTGGTATGGGATATGCCTGGTTTTTGGTTCCTTATAACATTGCTCCGGGTGGAGTTGGCGGTATTGCCCAGCTGTTTCATTATTTCTTTGGATTGCCTGTGGGTATGACTATGATTGCGATAAACATTCCACTTTTCGTAATCAGCTTTATCTTTATCGGAAAATCATTCGGGGCAAAATCACTCTTTGGTATGTTGACAAGTTCACTCATGACTGACCTGCTCAGTCTACCATCCCTGGCAAACTTGGGTTTTATCTCCAACCTCGAGGCTTATACCTTTATGGTCAAAGGCAGATTGGTCTATGCCATGCTTGCACCCACAGACATTTATCTGAGCGCCATAGCAGGAAGTGTTTTATTGGGTGTCGGACTTGGCATCATTTTCAGATTCAGGGGTTCCACCGGTGGAACTGACATCCCTGTCGCTCTCATCAAACAAAAAGCCGGGCTTAGCATCGGCACAGGCTATTGGCTCGTTGAAACCTTCATTATACTCAGTGTTGGGATATTCCTTCAAGACCTGAAACTGGTCATCTGGGGTTTCCTTAACCTCTTTATATCTACTAAGATAACCGACCTTACCAGTGAGGGTCTCCCCTATGTCAAAGGTGTCTATGTCATTTCCAAGGAAGTGAACGATATAAAAGATGAAATCTTTGATAAGCTCGACCGGGGAGTCACTTTCTTCAAAGGTATCAGCGGATACAAACAGGAAGATATCAACGTCCTTTTTTGTGTGGTAAACCGCAGACAGGTTCCCGAACTGACTGACATTGTTAAAGACATTGATAAAGACGCGTTCATGATTGTTACCGATGTGCACGATGTTATGGGATATGGTTTTCGCACCCGTCAGTTTAGCCTTCACGACAATTAATCAGAGTTTTCTCCCTGCTCTTATCTTTCAGAGAGTCTTCAGAGAGTCTGGGGAGACTTAGTCTCTGCAAAACCCCAATAAAACTTGATACAGGTTTGGGAAAAGGTATAGGTTCTTTATATTGGCAGTCAATACCTCATCACATGATGTCGAATTGCTGTTTGTATCTTGTTGTATGAGAACGAATTTTATAGCGATGGATTTTGTCCTGAGCTTTCAAATAAATGCAAAAGGTCTCGGATGACATATGAGGCTGCATACATTCCCATAATGGCAGGCATATAACTGATTGATCCAACAGTCTGGCGCTGTCTGCCGCGATGAATGATGATTTCATCAGCCTCTTCCTCGTCTTCCTGTTCCGGTTTGACAGGCTTTTC
>DAHVPA010000238.1 GCA_027318525.1 Candidatus Cloacimonadota bacterium
CTGTAAAATTTCGTAATTTGTAATTCATAATTCATAATTCGTAATTCATAACTTGTAACTTTGTGTCTTCGTGCCTTTTTGTGGGGAGAACTCTATTAATTCTTAATTCATAATTTGATTTTGATACCCTCCCTCTTCCTCCTTGCTACACATAAGCCAAACAAAAGGAACAATCTGCGGACGATACAGGGACTTTAGTCCGTATATCCTCCGTTAATCCTTCCTTTGGAACAGGCTAAATCTACCAAGGAGGACGCGGGCAGTGCCTAAAGCAAGCTTGACAAATAAGTAATACGTTCTTACTAGTAATTTACTGTGAATTAGGTTTAGTTACATTATTTGTAGAATTATTGCCGAAAATAACAGAACGCATGATTGGGAGAGATGTTTAACCCTCCCCCAATTTAAGGAATTTTATGCGCTATTTATTCTTGATTGCCCTGACAATGCTTGTTGTCCCTGTGCTGTCTATAATCCATACAGTGGGACACAATGGGATAGGTGAGCAGTATTACAATATTCAGGATGCAATCACTGCCAGTTCTCATGGAGATACAGTTCTGGTTTATCCGGGAACTTATTACGAGAATATCAATTATCTGGGAAGGAATATTACTGTTGCCAGTTTTGAGCTAACAACAGGTAATGCAGCCTATAGAGACAGTACAGTAATTGATGGTAATTATAATGGACCCTGTGTGAAATTGACATCTTATGAGAATAACGCCGGAATCTATGGTTTTACTATCCAGCATGGTTCAGGCAGACCCTATCCCTTAGATGGAGCAACCCTTACAGCAGGTGGCGGTATTTGCGTAGTTAATGCTACAAATATCTCTATCACAAATTGTTTGATTATAGATAACAGAGCTTCCAAAGGAGGAGGAGTAAATGTGCAATGGGGTTCAGTTATCTTGCAGGGATCAATAATCAAAAGCAATTATGCTTCATTTTTTGCAGGTGGATTAAATGTGGAAGTATCCGGATTAACCTTTGATAACATAAATCGCTGCAGTGTTTACAATAATTATGCAGGATTTGCTAATGATATTTTATGTTCTGATACTCATATGATGATATATGTTTACCTGAATATGGCAACTCTGAATCCAACCACGGATTATTATATAAGATACATTCAGAACTCATCAAACTACACTGAAGGCTTCGGGATAATTGACATCCAGACTGGCTACAGAACAGAAGAAAACCATGATATTTTCCTTGCTCCCAATGGCGATGATGCCAATGATGGTTTATCTCCTGCTACTCCAAGGAAAAGCATTGCCAATGCCCTGCTTGCTATCGCCTCTGATAGCCTCAACCAGAAAAGCATTTATCTTGCTCCGGGTACTTATTCTTCAAATGATGGACAGGTTTTCCCCCTAAACCTAAAATCCTATGTAAATCTGATCGGAGATGTTAACACTCCTCCCATACTGGAAAATCTATCATATGAACGGACCATTACTGCAAATCATGCTTGCTATATGAGTTTATCTAATTTGATTTTAGAGCATGGTGATTTCATCCCAATTAGAATTTTTACTAATACAAAATCAGATAATTCGAAGATATCTAATATCACTTTCAATCCGGCCACAGCAATCTCATATGCCGGATTACAAGTGTATGGAAGTACTTGCGATATTGAAGGGATAAAATTAGTAGGATTATCATCTTTATGTAATTCAGGAATAGCATTTCAATCTTCTAATGGCAATATCAGGAACTGCTCAATTAACGATTGTCATAATACTGGCGGAATAGACTATTTTATGTATGATGTCTTTGACGCTACTTTTGACAGCTTGTTGGTGATAGAGAACCTATCCGTGACTAATTGCACTGACAGTTTCTATGATGTTGCTATCTTCTCGATAGGTTTTCTGAATTCAGATAATCCCATACTCAGGATGTCTGATGTCTTGGTAGCGAATAACACATCTCTCCAACAATCACCAATAGTAATAGACGGGATCAATATTTCTCCTGCTGTAATTACCAATTGCAGCTTTGTTAATAATAGCAGCAGTAATGCCTATGCCCTAAAGATTGGCGGCAACCTGAAGATTTCCAACTGCCTGTTTGATAACAATACTCAGCAGGAAGTATATGTAAGGACAGTTTTGGGGAATACGTCAGATGTTACTTTTTCTAATAACCTGATCAGGGGTTATCCTAATACAGTAGTAATCAGTCCATCCAACCAGGTGACTTTCAATCCCTTTAACTTCTCAGCCGAACCAAGCTTTTCCGGAACAGACTGGACTGATCCCCTGAGTTATCGGTTGAATTACAACTCTCCATGTATCAATGCAGGAACACCAGATACCACGGGTTTGTATCTGCCAGCTTTTGACCTGTTTGGCAATCCAAGGATTTATAATGGCATAATAGACATAGGTTGCAATGAATGGGATGGCACTGAAGCTGCAGATAACCCCATAGCAGATGACACCGGTTTAACCTGTTATCCCAATCCTTTTAAGGACAACACCACTTTTAGCTACAATCTTCCGGAAAAGCAGCCGGTGCAGCTTGGCATCTACAATCTCAAGGGTCAGAAAGTCAAGACATTGGTCGGTGGGGAGCAATCAAAGGGTAAGCACTCCATTGTCTGGGATGGAACTGACCATACTGGAAAGAGGGTATCTGCCGGGATATACTTCTATAAACTGGTCTCCGGTTCACAAGTAATAACCCGTAAACTGATGCTGATGAAATAAACCATAAGCAGTAAGTTTATCAGCGGCATAGGTTTGAAGCTTGTGCCGCTTTTATTTTGCTCTGCTTCCTTAATCCAGGCTTGGTTTCCTGTGGCTTTCCTCCTGCCTGATCCCTGCGCCTGGGCACAACTATTAAACAAGGGGATAGTCACATCTGAGCAACTCTCAATTAAGGGTTGGTAATGTCTTGCTGCTTGACAATT
>DAHVPA010000239.1 GCA_027318525.1 Candidatus Cloacimonadota bacterium
ATTATTACTTCGGTCACGATATCCGCAAGTTTTATCAAAATGCAGGATTCGGAATATTCAATACTAGCGAAAGCATCACTTCCACCTATAAAAACCCATCTGCCACAATCGGGTTTACGGCAGACCGGGAAAACCTGGCAGGAGGAATGTATTACTCCTTTGGCTGTGTCCTCGAAGGCAACCGAACCCGCACCTCCATCCATGAAACGGAAGAGCTTGGCACTATCAGGCATTCAGTGCCCTCCCAACTGGGAACGGGACTTACCTATAAGCTGGATAACGAGTTTAAGCTATCCGCAGACTATATCTACAGCTTCTGGAAAGATGCCAAATATGCGGATTACGGTAAGAACAGCTGGAAAGCAGGATTTGGCTTTGCCCATGACCCCAAGGAAGGCGACAGGACCACCTTTATGGGTCAGATGCCCAAACGCATCGGAATATCCTATCGAGAACTTCCCTTTAGCGTCAACGGCAAAGCTGTAACGGAAACGGCAGTCTCCACAGGCATCACTTTTCCCATCCAGCGCAGCGAAAACCAGATTGACTTCGGCTTGCAATACACTATGCGGGGCAATCTGGATGACAATGACAGACAGGATAGAGCACTGATGTTCATGGTGGGAATCACAGGCTTTGATATCCTGACCAAAGCCTTTAACCGCAAAGCTCCCAGAGAGATTCCGCAGGTTGAGGAGATTACCCAATGAAAACAAACTGGGAGCTACCATCCGAACCTGACCTGCCCTTGCGAAGACAGATATTGACCAGTCGGGGAATGACAGAAGCAGACCTGAATCAAAGCTTGGAGCAGCTTCCCGATGAGACGCTTTTTACCAATATCCATCTGGTGGCGGAACGCATCAGGACTGCCCTTTACCGCAATGAACCACTGGTTATTTTCGGACATGACGACCCTGACGGCATCACCAGCACCTATATCCTTTACCGGTATCTGGAATCCTGCGGCTACCAGAAACACCATTATTTCATACCCAACCGCAACCTGGAACACCACGGCATCCAGCAGTCGTTTATAGATTTCGTCAAAAACGGACGCTATCCGCTGGTCATAACTGTCGATAACGGCATTAGTGCTTATAGCGGAGTGGAAACCCTTAAGGAAATGGGCTGCGAAGTCATTATCACCGACCATCATCTGGTGCAGCCAGACCAGATTCCCAATGCTTATGCCATTCTCAATCCCCAGTTGCCGGATGACCAGTACCCGTTTAAAATGCTGGCAGGAGTCGGCGTCTTACTCATGCTTATCCGTTATCTGAGTCGCATGCTGGAGCACCCGGTTGAACCTTCCCTCTATTTCTGGACGGCAGTGGGCTCTATTGCAGACAAAGTTCCGATGGTTGGTCTGAACAGGATTATTATCCGTTATGTGCTGGAGCACTGGGATGAGGTCAAAGACAACACAGTGGAGTTTCTGCTGCGTAATTACAACAGAATTACATCCGACACAGATAAAATGAACTTTTTGCAATATTGCACAAGGCTGATTGCCAATGGCAGAGAAAAAGAAGGTCAGCATATCGCCATGAGGTTTCTTCTCCAGCTAAGTGATGAAAAAGTAAGATTGTTTCAGCTTTTAGAAGAGGAAAAAAACAGCTGGGAAACAGCTTTGAACTCTGTCTTTAAGCTTGTGGAGACATTGTTGCAGGATTTTAACGGAGAAGCCTTTATCTATTATGACGATGAAGACCTTATCCCCTATTCCTTGTTAGGAACAGCCGCTACTTATGTAGTAAACAACCTCAGCATACCAGCTGTCTTTATCAAAAAAAGAAGCAGCACTTTAGTCTGCGAGGGCAGATGCTCCAAAGGATTCAACATGGTGGAAGCCTTTTCCTATTGCAAATCCAGCCTCATTCAGTTTGGCGGTCATGCCAGGGCTGCCGGCTTTACTCTTGATCCGGCTAACTATAACGATTTTATCGAGCTATTTCATGAATACATAGATAAACAAAGCGAAAACATGCAACAGGCACATAACCTAAAAATCGATGCTGTCCTTTCCTGCGAAGATGTTAGTAGCCATCTCTGGCAGGATTTGGAAACCTTACTGCCATATGGACAGGAAAATCCTGAACCTATTCTATTGGTGCGTCAGTGTGCTCTGAATCAATTGACTGAAAAGCTCAGTATTGACTATGGAAACATTAAAATCCCTACAGAAGGTGTTTGGGATGTAATCTTCCAACTCAAAAACAGCAATCAAATCCGTATCCTGGATTATCGTTCAGCCATTTCGGACAGTTGATGTTGCAGGAAAACACAGCTCCCCAGAACAATCACATCAGGGAAAAAAGATTGCGGGAATCCCTCCGCAAGTCAATACACATCAGTTCGCTGATAATCCCGCTGTTTTACAGATATGTCTTGGGTTACAACAGAATGTTGATGTTTATCATTTTGCTTATAAGCCTGGCAGGATTATTGGGTCTGGAGCTTTTCAGACTGCAGCAACCATCATTCCGCAAGCTGTTTCACCGGCTGTTTGGTTTGATACTAAGGCGTCACGAAAAGCTTGATTTTACGGGAGCAACCTTTCTGGTCTTTTCCTGCCTGCTCTGTGTGGCTTTTTACAAACCGGTAATTGCCTTTCTTGCCATGAGCTATCTCTCTATCGGTGATACCTTTGCCGCAATTATCGGCATGAGCTTTGGCAAACGCAGATTTCTGCATCAAAGCAAATCAGTCGAAGGCAGCCTCGCCTGTTATGTCAGCATTCTCATCTTTTCTATCCTTCTGGGTGGTGAATTGAGCCCTTGGGTGTATGTGGTGGGAAGTTTTGCAGCTACAATGGCAGAGCTCTGGATTGTCAGGATTGATGATAATATCAAAATTCCCCTCCTATCGGGTTTAGCCATGATCATGGCTAAACCCGATAGGAGGGGAA
>DAHVPA010000023.1 GCA_027318525.1 Candidatus Cloacimonadota bacterium
GGAACCGACAACCCTCCCACCAACCTGGTGAACGGAACTCTGCAGACTGCTACAACCTACAACGCAGGCAACCTGAGTATGAACCAGCAGTACTACTGGAAAATAATCCCTGTGATAGATACTTTGGAAGCTTTAAACTGCCCCATTTGGACATTCACAACCCGGGGCGAAATCAATCCCGAACCTGCCACCAATCCTGTTCCGGCTGATGGAACAACGGTTTATATGGATACCTTCCCTGCCAGCCAGACGATTTCCTGGTCTGCTCCAGCCACGGGACAGGTTCCCACTGGCTATAAACTGTATTGGAACGGCAGCACAACGGCAGAAGACTTGGGCAATGTGCTCACAGTCAGCAAATCCATTCCCACGACTGGAACCTATACCTGGAAGATTGTTCCTTATTATGTTGACCCGGGAACCAGGACTGTTCGCTCCGGAAGTCCGCTTACAACCCGTATCAGCAATCCAAGCAACGGACGCGGTGATGCGGTAAACTGTCCCACATGGACGTTTACAGCTGCTCAGGCTGCTTTTTATAATGTCAATATAACCTCAACCCCTGCTGATGCAGACATTTATGTAGATGGTACTGATTCCGGATTCAACACACCACACACATTCAACCTGATTCAAGGTTCCAGTGCTGTCTATGCAGTTCAGAAGGCTGGTTATACCTTTGCGCCGGAGACATATCAGCTAACCAATCTTCAGGCGGATGCCAATATCAGTTTTACGGGCACAATTTTGACATATACAGTGGATATCTCCTCTGCTCCGGCAGATGCCGATATCTATATTGATGGAGTTGATAGCGGCTTTAATACTCCTCACCAATTTATTATGAATTATGGAACCAGTGCAGTCTATACTGTGCAGAAAACAGGTTATACTTTTTCACCGGAAAACTTCACTGTGACAGCTATTGCCACCAATGCCAGCCAGAACTTTGTTGGTACCTTACTTACTTACACGGTGGATATCACCTCCATGCCCACAGACGTAGATATATATGTGGATGGGGTTGATTCTGGGTTCAATACTCCGCATCAATTCATTATGAACTACGGTGCCAGTGCTGTCTATACTGTTCAATTGACAGGTTTTTCCTTCACTCCTGCCAGCTTTACCGTCACAAATATAACAGCCAATACCAGCCAGAATTTCAACGGCTCTGTCTTGACTTTCTCTGTTGATATTACGTCAACCCCGACCGATGCCGATATCTATATTAACGGATCCGACACCGGTTTCAATACACCACATCAGTTCAGCATGGATTATGGCTCCAATGCTACCTACGCTGTGCAGAAAGCTGGTTATACATTTACTCCTGCAACTTTCCCGGTTACCAATATAACAGCCAATACCAGTCAGGAGTTTACTGGCACGCTGCTTACATACACGGTTGATATTACCTCAGTTCCCATTGATGCAGACATCTTTGTAGATGGCGTGGATAGCGGTTTCAACACCCCGCACCAGTTTGTCCTGAACTATGGCAGCAGTGCCGTATATTCTGTGCAGATGACGGGTTATTCCTTCAGTCCTGCCACCTATGCTGTGACCAATATCACAGCTAATACCAGTCAGAACTTTACGGGAACCTTATTGACCTTTACGGTTGATATCACTGCTTCTCTGCCGGGAGTCAGCATCTATGTGGATGGTGTGGACAGCGGTTTTGACGCTCCCCATCAGTTTATCATGAACTACGGAACCAGCGCTGTATATTCTCCGCTGTTAGCAGGATACATCTTTGCTCCGCCCAGTTTCACTGTAACTAATATAACAGCTAACGCATCCCAGCACTTTACCGGTGACTGGATGACTGTATCCGTTACCCCGGACTCTTCTGAAGTCTCACATGAAGCCGGCTCGGTAACTTTGGTAATCGACAGCAATGCCGACTGGACTGTATCGGAAGACGTCTCCTGGCTTAGTGTTGCTCCGATGACAGGAAACAACATTGGCTCCATTACGGTAACATATGAAGCCAATACTCTGACCACTGCCCGCACCGGACATTTCACAGTAACCTGCGGACTGGTGACGGTTACCGTTGCAATTCACCAGCTTGGAGTAGTCAGCAATCAGGATGAGATAGAAGTGCTTGTTTCCAACGTTCTTGCCTATCCCAATCCCTTCCATGCATCGACCAACTTCAAAGTTGATGTCAAAGCAGGTTCAGAAGGCGTGCTGGATATCTATTCGATTAAAGGACAGCATGTTAAAACAATGGGGACTTTCTCCAAGGGTAGCCATGTTGTGAACTGGAACGGTCGTGATGATAACGGAAAGATGTGTTCCAGCGGATTCTATTTCGCCAGATACAGAAGCCAGGAATTTACCAAAACGGTTAAGCTGCTGATGCTGCAGAACTAAGCTGCAGACAGAGAGCCATATTTCAGGAGTGCGGGAGCTTTTCCCGCGCTCCTTTTTGTTACCATTTCTTGAAAATGAAGAATACAGCCAGGATGATGAAGCAGAACCCCACCATGTAGTTCCACTTGAATTCTTCCTTTAGGTAAAACACGGAAAACACCGCGAATACTACCAGGGTGATAACTTCCTGGATTGTTTTCAGTTGCGCCACACTGAACTGATAGCTTCCGATCCGGTTGGCGGGAACCTGAAAACAGTATTCCACAAAGGCTATACCCCAGCTAATCAGAATAACTGTAAATAGTGGAGCATGGCGATATTTGAGATGTCCATACCAAGCGAAGGTCATAAACACATTGGAGCAAACTAACAGCAGGATTGCTTTCATAACAAAACCACACCTTTATGCATTCTGATATTTATAAATCTTGATAAGTTGTTAAAATCCCGATAGCCAGGCATCCACAGCTTCGGAAAACCCATGCTCGTTATAATCTGACACGACTTGAAACTGACTTCTCAGTTCAGCGGGAGAATTGGATGTTACATATGCATGTCTGGTCAGATGCAGCATATCCTCATCGTTGTAATCGTTTCCCGCCACCATCAGACAATCAGTCTGCACCCCAAGTGTTTCCCGCAGAAAGGTTACGGCGCTGCCTTTGGACACATCTGGAGCAAAAATCTCCAGCCAGAGACTCTGATGGTCAAGCGGTGAAGTTGTCCTGACAACATGAAGGGGTTTCAGCAAGTCGGTAAGCAGGGGACACAGATACTCAGCTCCTGCTTCTGCTATGGCAAGAAACTGAGTTCCTTCCTGCCAGGGCAGATTTTTGCCGTTCAGCAACGGCACACAATATTCTTCGTAGTATGATATTCTGCGTTCGAAATCAGGTAACCCAGCGCTTCTGACTGCTACAAACCTGTGGTTTTCGGGAATGGGTGCATGAAACATAAAGTCCAGTTTCAGCTTCTCCAGTTGCTTAAAAGTGTGCTCAATGTAGGACTGCTCAATCAGACGGCTCAGGATGATTGTTTTGGTATGCCAGTTGATGATTCCTGCGCCGGTGGAAAAGATTATATAGTCAAAGGGAGCGGTCTCAGCAATGACCTTTCTGACTGCGAATAGGGACCTGCCTGTGGCTGCCACACGGCAGATTCCCCGTTCTCCCAACTTATGTAACGCCAGCAGATTTGGTTCTGAAATCTGATGCTCGGCATTGAGCAGGGTCTCGTCCAAATCTGTCACACACATGTGTGAGTATTTGGGGATATGGATAAAATCTGCTCCAGTCATTGCATCTTTTGGTCAGGATGCAGTAAGTTCAGAGCAAGTTCGAGGCAGATTCCTTCGCGCTGTGGAAGGGCTTGCTTCATTGTCAGTTCCATAGCTTTGCTAACGAATTTTACAGCATCATCAATCGCAGAAAACAGGGATTTCCCACCCAGCATCAAGCCACAGAGCACACTGGTAAAGATATCGCCGGTGCCCGGATAATTTACCGGCAAATAGTCACAAGTGGCGCGATAGGATTGACCGGATGTCCTGTCAAAGGCATAAACTGAAGTTTTGTCAGGCAGGTCGGGTGTCTTGACATTGGTAATTACCACATATTGGGGACCCAGTCCGGACAGAGCATAGCAGAATTGTTCCACCTGTCCGGCAGTGAAGGTATCCGCATAATTTTCCCCAAGCAGCAGCACTGCTTCGGTCAGATTGGGAGTAATCAGGTCTGCCTGAGTAATAAGCCGGCGCATACTATCCACAATCAAGGGGCTGAAACAGGGATAGAGGCTGCCATCATCCGCCATTACAGGATCCACGACAACCAGTGAACTATCTTTAACAAACATCCCGATAGCCGCAAGGACAGTCTCAACCTGTTGCTCTGAACTGAGAAAACCGCTGTATATGGCATCAAATCTTAACCCGAGGCTTTGCCAGTGCAGCAGGAATTCTTGCAGTCTGTCATTCAAATCCACCAGCTTAAATCCTTCCCATTCGGTATTGGATGACAATACTGCAGTGGGCAGAGCGGTGACTCCGATTCCGAGCGTGTTCAAAATGGGAATCACAGCCATCAGCGATGTATGACTATATCCTGCCAGATCATTGATGGCAAGCACTTTGGGGTTATGTGCAGGAGTGTTTTGCCCGGGCTTGATTGCATCTGACATATCTGTGTGTGTTCCTTTTATCTTTATAAACTATCTGTCCAATGTCGGTTATTGGCTGCTGAAATCTGATTTAACCTTATGCAGTGTAAGGCTTGGCTGTCAAGGAAAACAGCTCGTTCTGCCAACCGGAGCTCAGCTTTTGGTTAATTGCTGCGAGGGGTCATCGAGGGGTCATCGAGGGCTAACCCCACGCTGACCCCTCGCAGTGAAAGAGGAGGATAAAATCCTTGACATCTGGTTTATGGCTGAAATTGAATGAAACAAAATGCCCTTTTGCTATTTGGCAGACAAATCTGCCGGATAAAATATGAAGGGTTTTATCACGCCGGATAAGGAAGGAGTCAGGATGGATAAGGAATTTTTCCAAATCTGTAAACTGTTTGAAAATGTGCGATATGAAGACGCTGCCAAGTTGTTGGAGGGTGCAAAGGTCATTTCCATTCCGGCAGGAAAATCGGTTATCTCTGAACACGCTTTGGGCGATAGCCTGTTCATTATTTTCAAAGGCAAGGTGGAAATCACCAAAGAACTTGATCCCAATGATAAGAACGTGTTTGCCCAGCTTAAAGTGATGGAAAGAGGTGACTTTTTCGGCGAAATGGCTATGATTGATGAGGAACCTCGCAGCGCCAGCGTTATCGCCAAAGAAGATGTGGAATTGATTGTAGTGCCGCGGGAAAGGTTCTTGACGATTGCCTATTCCAATCCCAAAGTGCTGTTTAACCTGATAAAATCGCTGTCCTGGCGGTTACGTGATTCCAATCTTAAATTTGCCGAAGTGATGGAAAAGCTCATCGCCCAAAACCGTTTGATGGCGGTTGGAATGGCAGCCAGCAAGATCATCCATGACATCAAGACGCCTTTGACCATTATCGTCCTGACCGCCGAACTGATACAGAAGATGTATCCCGAAAGCAAGGAATTTTCTGAAAGCATAGTGCATCAGACCCGGCTGGTTGACCAGATGGTGCGTGAAATCCTGGATTTTGCCAAAGGAAAATCCACACCTACAAACCCGCAAAAGGTTAATCTGGAAGCCTTTTTCCAGGATATCAAGGATACCTTTGGGCAGACTCTGGTCGGCAGGGATATTGAATTTATTATAAACAATTCAGTGAAAAACGATGTTTTCTTTGATGAGCCGAAAATCCGGAGAGTGCTGATCAACCTGATGAAAAACAGCTCGGAAGCCATGACGACCAATGGGTATATTAGGCTGGATGCTTTGCAGGAAAACGATGAGCTGACTATAGTGGTGAGTGATAACGGACCCGGTATCCCGGAACGAATCCAAGCCAACCTGTTTAGTCCTTTTCAGTCGGAAGGCAAATCCATGGGCACAGGATTGGGGCTTGCCATCACGCAGAAACTGGTGCATGAACACGACGGCACGATTAACTACAGGGCAAATGAACCCAACGGCACCATATTTGTCATCCGGTTGCCGCAAAGGGATATTAAATAAATACTTGTCAAAAAAACGGTCTGATTTTTCCTTGTCACAAATAAGAATATTCAAAGACGGAGATTAAGATGAGAAAGTGCGATATATGCGGAAAGGGACCCTTGGTCGGCAATCATCGTTCACACGCCATGAACGCCACCAAACGCCGCTTTTACCCTAATCTGCATGAGATACATGCCGAATACAACGGTATTACAGGCAAGTATAAAGTATGCAGTTCCTGCCTCAAAACCAATAAAGTCAAAAAAGTTATCTAAGCAACCCAAGAATTTAACGATAATCTATTATACCGCAGCCGGTCTGCGGTTTTTTATTACTTACGGAAAACCAGTCCTGCGACTACATCCCTTGCGTCATCGAGATCAAATCCCTTTCTGTATAATGAAGTCAGACATTTCTCATAACAGGCTCTGGATTCGAGGTCTTTGTAGCGCAGATAGATTTTTTGAGCTTGTTCCAGAAGGGCGGATTGTTTGTCGGCAGGCTGATAAATCTCCTGCAGCAAAGGTTCCCACAATGAAGCAGGCAGCTTTTTTTCAATCAGCTTGGTTTTGATTTGCTGCGGGCTTTTCTGACGCTGGATGAGAGATTCTATCAGCAGGCGGCAATAGCGCTTGTCATTGATAAAATTGCGTTCCAGTCCTTCTCTGATGCATTTGTCTATGATGGAGGGGTGAAAGGAAAAACGTTTGAGATACAAGCGGCATTCAGCAGCCGGATGGTCTTGCCGGGCAAGCCAGTCCTGCAGCTTACCCCAGGATGCCCTGAGCAGTTCATCCTGCAGAAAAGCAGCTTCTGATTCTGTAATATCAAAACTGCCCGTGTGATAATGAAAAAGCGTCCGGAGAGCCTTTTCCGAAAGGGAGCCCCAGACGCTATCATCTATCTTGATCAGACAGTTGCGGTCATGCTCAGTTTTCTTCCAGATTGTCAGTATCATTTTCAGGATTTGAGATGGGAATACTGTCGGGAGTAATCACTTTTTTAAGTTGCTCAGAGATTTTCTCCGTCAGTTCGGGATTTTCTTTCAGGAAAATCTTGGTCTTGTCGGCACCCTGTCCCAATCGCTGGTCACCATAGGAGAACCAAGAGCCGCTTTTCTTGATGATATCGTTCTGGATAGCCATATCCAACAGAATATCCAGTTGTGAGATACCTTCACCGAAAATGATGGGGAATTCCACTGTCTTAAAGGGAGGAGCAAACTTGTTCTTTACAATCTTCACCCTGGTTCTGGTTCCAATGACCTGATTTTCTCCGGCTGCATCTTTGATAGCGCCGGCATTGCGGACTTCTATGCGGACGGAGGAATAGAACTTTAGAGCAACGCCGCCTGTGGTGGTTTCCGGATTGGTATAAGGCGGTGCTCCAATCTTCATGCGGGTTTGATTGATAAAGATGACGGCAGTATTTGATTTGGAGACAATAGCGGTCAGCTTTCTCAGGGCTTGGGACATCAGTCTTGCCTGGAGTCCGACATGACTGTCTCCCATATTGCCTTCGATTTCCTGCCTGGGCACGAGTGCTGCTACAGAATCCACTACTATCAGGTCGATTGCACTGCTGCGGACGAGGGTTTCAACAATCTCCAGCGCTTGCTCTCCACCATCAGGTTGGGAAAGCAGCAGATTGTCGATGTCAACTCCGAGCTTGCGGGCGTAATACACATCCAGCGCATGCTCCGCATCGATGAAAGCGACAGTCCCGCCATTCTTTTGGGCTTGGGCAGCTATATGTAGCGTCAAGGTGGTTTTACCTGATGCTTCTGCACCATAAACTTCTGTTATCCTGCCTTTGGGAATACCGCCTATGCCGAGGGCAAGGTCAAGATTTAACGCACCGGTGGGGATGACTTCCACTGCTGCCTGGGGATTATCCCCCAAACGCATCAAAGTGCCTATGCCAAACTTCTTTTCCAGTTGGGTCATTGCTGTTTTAAGAGCTGTATCTTTAGTTTTTTCCAGCATTACTTCCTCCAGTATATCTTAATATGCTTTATGTCTCAGGTCAAATTGCCGCAAAGGTGTATAAACCGGACCTACCGGTCGCAGCACACTTTGGTAAAACGTGATAGTATTATATTCAGCAGCTTCATTAGGCAGAGCTGACTGCATGAATTCCTGTTCCAGCCAGGAGGGCTGCTGTAATTTGATCCTTCCGGCAGTCACATGCAGCTTCAGGGGTTTGGCATCAGGACTTAGCCCTGCTTCTTTCAAGGCGCGGTTGAGTTCTTTGGAAAAAGTAAAAATCCCCTGGTCTGTCGATGCCAGTTTTACCCATAAGAGTCGTGGTTCTCTGGCTGGGAAAAGCTCAAATCCGCTTAAACTCAGATTAAAACCAGGTTGGTTTAAAGTCAGCCTGAACAGCAATTCCTGCAGTTGCGGCAGGTCATTGCTATTAGTATCACCCAGAAAAGCAAGGGTCAGATGCAGGTTTTCGGGACTTACCCAATTAATGCCGTTTCTGTAAAGCTTGCGCCAGGTATCCAGATAGTGCAGGATTGCAGCTTTATGATTCTCTGGCAATTCCAGTGCAATAAATGTGCGTAAAGTCATCCGACCATATCCGGAATCCGATTCTTCACTCTATAAATCTATCTTTTATATCCGATATCGCGCAAGAACTTCTTTCTGTGCGAAATGTCCGTATCAAGTTCTGTGCCTACGGGGCTGCTGCCATCAATTACTCCGAGGATGCCTTTGCCCTGTTCCGTTTGGGCGAGGATTACTTCCACCGGATTGGCGGTAGCGCAGAAGATGTTGACTACTTCCCTGCAGGCTTTGACAGAAGGCAGCAGATTGATGGGGAAAGCGTCTCTGAGCACAATCAGGAAGGAATGTCCTGCTCCCAGGCGGGTAAGATTTTCCACGGCGATTTCTATCAGCTCGTTATCTGTGCCGTCTTTACGCACCAGGCAAGGTCCCGAAGCTTCGTTAAAGGCGATGCCAAATTTGATGCCAGGCACACTGTTTACTGCTGCTTCATACAGGTCTTCCAGAGTTTTTATGAAGTGTGACTGACCCAGGATGATGTTGCAATCCGAAGGGAATCTCAGCGGCTCAACCAGCAGTTCCATAATGACCTCTCTTGCATATTCCGGCATAACTTATTTCATCCGGCTAATTTCCCTTAATAAAACAGAGGATTATTTTGTAAACACTTTTTTCTGGCACTAAGAAAAGTCTTGACGAATAAGCAAGGTTTAAATTGATATTGAAACAAATAGCAATAATATTCAGGAGTTTATTATGTCTCTGAATCAGCGGGGTTTCTCCGTATATACAATCATCAGCATCATTTTGTTTGCTGCTTTGGTCTTTGTGCTGGCGTTGCCGAATTTCTTCAATCTTGATAAAACCAAGAATGAGGATGACTGCATAAACAATATGAAACTTATCTGGGTGGCAGCCACCGATTATATGAAAGATAACCTGACAGCCTTTGATGGCGATATTAACAAGCTGACCTCCACCTTCAAGAAAAATGCTGATCTGGCTCAGGGCAAGGAGAATAAACAGCGCAGCCATTATCTGGAAAAAAGGCTGCAATGCCCCGAAAACAAAGGTTCCAAAGCAGATTACATAGTTTTCAGCAAGCTGATTGTGGAAGACGTGCAAGGCACCCAAAAACTCAATTATGGCACTATTGTTGTTTGTCCCAATCTGATGCGTTATCCCAAACACATCATTCCCAAGAGCTTCTATGAAAACATGGAACCTACCGAACTCCAGAACTACTTTATTGATGATCTTGACGCCATCAATCTGTTAGCCGGGGTGGATGGCACGCGTAAACTCAATTTAATCAAAAGTTACATAGAGATTTGGAAGACTGATCCCACAGCTTTGACCCGCATCAGGGAAAATAATCTGGCAATCCGCAATCAGGTGATTCCTCCGGCTGAAGCCTCAGCTATGTAACCCAATGCTATAAAGGATTTAGCACCAAGGGATGATTGTCCGTTGGTGCTTTTTATTTAATATGAACTATACAGAATTTCTTGATTACATATTCAAGCGTTATTCAGGCAATGTAAAACTTGGTCTGGACCGCATGACAGGCATTTTGGAGGATATGGACAATCCTCAGGACAAGCTGCATGGAATCCATGTGGCAGGGACTAATGGCAAAGGCAGCACCTGCGCAGCCTGCGAAGCTCTGTTGCTGGAGCATGAGCTCTCCACCGGGTTGAATACTTCACCTCATCTGATTGATTATTGTGAACGCTTCAGGCTAAATGGCAAAAACATTAATTTTGCCACAGTGTTGGAAATCTTTCATCGTTTTGAAAGCGTTTTCTCCAAATGGGACGCCTCTTTCTTTGAAATTACCACCGCCATCGCTTTTCAGCTTTTTGCTGATAAAAAAGTGCAGGCGGCTGTGATTGAAGTTGGCTTGGGCGGGCGTCTGGATGCCACCAATCTTTTTATTCCTGAAGTCTCTGCCATTACGACCATTGGTCTGGATCATGTCAAAACTCTGGGCGGCACTCCGGAACTCATAGCTTTTGAAAAAGCCGGCATCATCAAGGAAGGTGTGCCCGTCATTTTGGGCAGAATCGAGCCGTCTCCGCTGCAAGTGATCCTCAGGCAGGCAGAACAGAAGCATGCTACGGCAATTGTGGCTGACCGTGATTTCTTTCTGACCAATATAAACAATACTGCAGCCGGAGTTTGTTTTGATTATTCCTATGGCAACTATCGGCTCAAAAACCTGCAGTCTAATCTGCTGGGCAAACATCAGGCTGTCAACATTGCTTCAGCTTTGACTGCATTTTTGCTATACTGCGAGAGGGCAGGTATCAAAGCCACCATTCCCAGGGTCAGGGCTGCGTTACAAAAAATCCGATGGCAGGGCAGGATGCAGCTTCTGGGTAAGCATCCCACAATTGTGGTGGATGGTGCTCACAACCTGCAGGGAGTGGAGGTTTTTATCTCCAATCTGAAAGAACTTTATCCGGGCAAGAAACCGCTTTTTGTAGTTTCCATTCTGGCAGATAAGGATTTTGAGCAGATGCTCAAGGCAATGTGTTCCCTGGCGGGTCGATTTTACATCAGTAAGAATACTTCCGAACGCGCTGCAGAAATAGAGGAGCAGGCTCTTGTGGTGAAGAAAATGGGCGTTCCCTACAAGACTGCGCCCAGCGTCCGCGCAGCTTTTGAAATGGCGTTGGCTGATGCCCGGAAGGATGATTTGGTGGTCGGTGCAGGCTCTCTTTATACAGTTGCAGAGATCATTTCAACGGTGCAGAATAAATAAATATTCATTGACAATGAGTGCTCCTGCCTGATAATTTGTTCATTAGACAAAGCGAGGTAATATGAAACAAAATGCCGCATCCGGTTTTGATATCTCCACTATTCTGTTAAATCTTTTGGGCATTGTGTTTCTTATGTATGTTGTCTATGTGCTCTATCATCTGGGAGCATATCTGCGCGTGGTGGCTGTCTTTTCCCTGATGATGCCCAAATTCATCTCCATTTGCCGTGCTTTTCAGAAGACGGATAAGATTACCAATCTGGAGCTTTGGGTGTTTTCTCTGATGGCTTTGGTGCTGTGGATTTTACAATCTTTGATTTCGGGGAAATTGCATAACCTGATTACTTGATTTACCGGTTTGATTTGTTGCCAAGTCAGCCCAGAACAGGCTTTCCGCCTATAGTTTTATCCCCTGCTCTGTCAGAATTTCCGCATAGGTTTTGCGGTTTATGCGGGTTATCTCTTCCAATTCCGGATGTTCGCTTTGGTCTGCCTTCTGCAAGGCTTTTTCGACCACTTCTGCAATCTTTGTAAATCCGATTTTGCCTGCAGTAAATAGCTTCAGAGCTGCTTCATTGGCTGCATTGGCAACTGTGGGCAGGATGCCACCCTGTTTTCCGCTTTCCACTCCCAAATAGTAGAGAGGGTATCGGGATGGAGATATTTCCGCAAAGGTAAGCGCCGGCAGTTGCAGCAGGTCAGTCTGCACCAGATTTGATTCATATCTTTCAGGATATGACAAAGCGTAGAGGATGGGCAGCTTCATATCCGGGACACTCATCTGAGCCAGGAATGAACCATCCACATATTCCACCAGGGAATGGATTACAGACTGCGGATGCAGCACTGCCTTTATCCGGTCATAGCTCAAGTCAAACAGCCAGTGCGCTTCCATAACTTCCAGAGCTTTGTTAAACATGGTTGCCGAGTCCAGCGTGACTTTGGCGCCCATCTCCCAATTGGGATGTTTGAGAGCTTGCTCCACTGTTATTTTGTGAAAATCCTCCAGCGGCAAAGTCCGGAAAGCACCGCCTGATGCAGTAATGTGCACCTTTCGGATTTCCTGCTGCGGATGCTTGCCGATGGCTTGATACAGAGCGCTGTGTTCACTATCCACCGGGATGATTTTTGAACCGTATTTCGCCTGCAGTTCCTTGACCAGATGCCCTGCCATGACCAGTGATTCCTTGTTAGCCAGAGCCAGGGTTTTGCCCCTTTGCAGGATTGCCATGGTGCTTCTGAGTCCGGCAGAGCCGCTGATAGCATTGACAGCAATGTCATAATCCAGCTCATTCAGGACTTTGAGCAGTTCACTTTCTCCCCGGTAGATTTTACGGTTGTTAATAATAGGTGGAATAGCTCTGATAGCCTGTTCGTCCGTGATGACCAGATTGGGAATATTGAATTTATCAGCGGAGAGGAAGAGCTCCACCGCATTGCTGTGCGCTGTTGCCAACACGATTTCCAGCTTGGCGGATTGCTCCCGGATGACTTCTAAGGTGGATTTGCCGATGGAGCCTGTGGCTCCCAGCAGCACAACTTTCTTTTTTACCATCTCCAGCCGGCTGAAACACGCTGCGAATAGCCCAGATCTTCCTCAGAGCCAAGCTTGATGGCATATTCGACATTCAGTTTGCTGATTTGGATACCCAGACCTGTTGTAATGGCGTCCACATCATAGCCTGCCATCAGTTTCAGTTGCGGGATGGGATTTATCGCCAGCCCGGCGTGTAAATCTGCGCTCCAAGGACCTGCATTTATTGTGGCGGCTTCTGCTCTGCCTTCAAACATGGACTCCAGGTTTAGCACCAGCCGGTAGGGGATTTGCTTTTTGCTGAAACGGTTTTCCAGGCTCATTTCTGTGTTGAGCGAGGGCAAAGCTGTTTCCACAGTGCCATTTTCCCAGATGATCTGGGTGGAGAAAAAGTCCTTTGCCACAGCTCCGAAAGCAAACTTGGGATTAATCTGCCATAACAGACCAAGGTCAGCTCCAAAGCCAAAGCCGCTCTTTTCTGCCAGATTACGGTAAGCCAGTTTGGGAGCAATGCCCAGGAAAAGGTTTTCCCGCATTCTCCTGCCGATGCCCAGGCTCGCAATCAGGTCGTTGTTATTCACTCTTTTATAGATATATGGCTGATTGTCCGGGGAGGGAGGAAGGCTGTCGTTTTCCAGTCTGGTCAAGCCTACATTGTTTATCCCCACATGATTTATCACGATACCCATTGTGTTGTCTGTCCCAAGCCTGGCTGCAGCGCTGTTTAACTGCATCAGTCCTTCAAACTGCTCAGCATGCATCAATTCAATGCTTTTGCCATTATTTACGTTTAGCAGTGCGGGATTCCACCAGGCAGCGGACACATTTCCCTTATCGGTCAGCCCTGTGCCGCCCATTGCCTGATTTGCTACTCCGGGTGCCAACTGAAAGATTTCTCCGCTGTATTTACCGGCAAACAGCAATGCGGGAAGCAGCATTACCAGTGCCAGCCATGCCTTTTTATCGGTCTTTTTGTTCATTCGTCCTCTGTTTGTTAAGATATACCCTGTCTCTGCTTATGCAAAAATTGGTGCTATTAACCATATTTTAACTGCTTTGGGTAAAGATACAAATCACCGATGGTCTTATTTCCTTATAATCCTGATGTTTTTATCTGTCAAACCTTTTCTTTTTATAAAGGCAAGACAACTCTATTAGCGCTGGGGATAAGTCCTGTTTTTCAGCTTTTACCACTTTTTTTCATCTCAATAGCTAAAGTATATCAAAAGCATACCAAAAGTATATCAAATGTATTTCAAATGTATTTAAGAATACTTTTGATATATATTTGAACTAGATTTGATGTATATTAGATATATATTTGGAATTGAGAGTTGAAAATGGAAAATTGAAGATTGAAAGAAATTAACCACGGAATACACGAAACACACTGAAGTGTAAATTATGAATTAAAAGATAATTACCACAGAATTAACAGAAATAACAGAATGATTAGGGAGATATCTGAATTATGAATTAAATAATGGAATGGATCCCGTATCAAGTACGGGACGACGCCCTTCGGGTCTGGTTTGGAATGACAAAACAGGTAATTCTGTGTAGTTCTGTTAATTCTGTGGTGAAATAAGGAACTGGATTCCAAATCAGGTGTGGAATGGCGTCCTGGCGTTCCTTGTGCTCTTTGCGTTTCATAAAAAACTGGATGCCGTTCTACAACGGCAAGGCGTCATAATGTCTTTGTAGTGAATTCGGTTTAATGGAGGCGGCTGAGGATTTCCTCCCGGCTGACCTTGTCTGTTCGGTTGGGCAAAGTTGAGATGTATTTTCCATGGATCGTGAGAGTATAGTACCCGTATCCTGTGAATGTGAAATTCACGACAAGGTGATCACCATATACGGCGAGAGTGGATTCTATCGGTACGCTGTTCTGCAAAGTGACA
>DAHVPA010000240.1 GCA_027318525.1 Candidatus Cloacimonadota bacterium
CTGCTGTTTTGCACAAATTCAGTGAAGCTTATCTTGATATAGTTTGCTGCGTCTTTCAGATAACCGGCGGGGATTTCTTCGGTACCGATTTCCAGTAAAAAGTCCTTGCTTGGCAGAACAACCTCTCAGTAAAAGTTTTATTTAGAGCTGATTATGACAGCGTCAGAAGCTATAGTTCAGGCTTACCTGGTTGACAAATCCCAGGTTGCCGTAAGATGCGATACCGTAATCCAGCTTGTATTCTTTCCATTTGAAACCGGCTCCAAAAGTCAGTCCGGAAGACCAATCCCAGTCGCCGCCTGTCTTCCAGTCGGCAGAATTGCTGTTGTAGCCCATTCTGAGATTGAGCATGGGGTGCGGATTAAAATCGAGTCCAAAGCGTGCATTCATATTTGCTCCGCGCGGGACGTTTATATCAAAAGCTCCTGACAGCTGGGGTCTGAATGCATAGCTGAGTCCTGCAGCGAAAGTCATGGGCAGACCTTCCGAATACTCTTCCGATGTATAATATGCCACCTGTTTCCCCAGATTGCGCAAGCTGATACCCACTGTAATCTTCTCATTCACAGGATGGTGGATAAGCCCTGCATCCACAAGAATTGCAGCGGCAGAATAGGAGTCGATTTTGTCATATATCAGTTTACCTGTTATACCCACATCGATAGATGGATTCATTATTCTGGCGGCACTGACACCCAAAATGAGATTGCTGGCTCCAAAGGTCTCCCCTGTCTCCAGGTATTCATTGCCGGAGGTGACTTCTGTCCTGTCCATCTCTCCGGAATTCAGATAATGCAGCATGATTCCGTAAGAAACATTCTCCGCCTTTGGATAAACCAGGTGCAAAGCTCCGCCATTGGAACCTTCGAAATAACTGCAGAAGGTGCTCGAAACATTGACTTTCTCAAGTCCAAGTATCCCGGCAGGATTAAATTGCAGTCCCTCAACCGTTTTGCCCATCCCTGTCATTGCTCCCGCCATTGAAATTGCCCGGGCGGAATAGACGATTTTGAGGTTGTTAAATCCGGTCGTGCCGGCATTTTCATTAACTGCACAAAGTCCTGTTATTAAAAGCAGCAGCAGGCTAAAGCTGAATATTTTTCGATATAACATCTTCTATCTCGCTTACTCTGGCAAAAAGTTCGTCCTCCGAATTGGATGCCAGCAATGCCAGCCTTTTTTCGTCCTGTCGGAGATACTCTGAAATGGAGCGCAGAATCATCATATAAGCTGAATTGGAATTCTGCGGCACCGCTATCATAAAAACCACCCGCACCGGAAGCTGGTCCATGGCTTGGAACTCCAGGGGCTGATGTAAAAGGCATACAGCTATCCTCATTGTGTTGACAACAAGGTCACGAGCATGAGGGATTGCCACTTCCCTGCCTATGCCGGTGCTCATGATTTCTTCTCTGCCTTTGACAGCAGCCAGAAATCTATCCGGTATCTCCATGCACCCGCTATCAGCCAGCATCTTTACCATGTGCTCCAGGCATTGGTCCTTGTCCTGAAAACTTGCCACCAGCTTTACCAAGCTGCGTTTAAATAATTTAGCCATACATCTCTTCCATTTTATTCTGTAAACTCATTTTCTACCGCTACATGAATAGTCAATAAAAACTTTGGAATCAAATTTCTGCTTACTCATATTCCCTCCTTACATGCAACCTTGATTCCACTTTGGATCCACCTGGGGTCCTCCTGGGGTAAGCCTAGGTAGATGTCAGGTGGATCTCAGGAGAAATGCAGGATGGGATTAAGGGCGAAGAGGAATCCGGACAAAAAGAAACAGGCGACTATAAAAGCCGCCTGTCTTTATGCAGTTTGATTTTACTATTATTGCTGTCCGAGGGTGGCAACCATCACGGCTTTGATAGTGTGCATACGGTTTTCAGCCTCATCAAACACTACTGACTGAGCACTTTCAAAGACCTCGTCGGTTACTTCCATACCATCCAATTTGTATTTGTTGAAGATGTCTTTGCCAATTACAGTCTTGGTGTCATGGAAAGAAGGTAGGCAATGCATGAAGATAGTCTCCTTCTTGCCGGTTAATTTCATCATCTTGGCATTTACCTGATAGGGTTTGAGCAATTTGATGCGGGTTGCCCAGACAGAATCCGGTTCGCCCATGGAGACCCACACATCGGTATAAATAACGTCAGCGCCTTTTACACCTTTTGTTATATCATCTGTAACCGTGATTTTTGCCCCGGTTTCCTTGGCGATGGCTTTGCACTTGTCGAGCAGTTTCTTATCAGGGAAAAGGCTCTTGGGAGCAACAGTCCTGAAGTCGATACCCATCTTGGCTGCGCCAATCATCAGACCGTTGGCAACGTTATTACGTCCGTCACCCGAATAAACCCAGACCTGTTGGTTCAGAGGCTTTTTCAAGTGTTCCAAAGCTGTCATGAAATCAGCCAGGACCTGAGTGGGATGGTCTTCTGTGGTCAGTCCGTTCCAAACCGGGACTCCGGCATATTTGGCTAGGTCTTCCACGATTTCCTGTCCATATCCGCGATATTCAATACCATCATACATGCGACCCAAAACCCGGGCTGTGTCTGCGATGGACTCTTTTTTACCCATCTGGCTACCGGTGGGACCAAGATATGTGACATGCGCACCTTGGTCATAGGCTGCCACTTCAAAAGCACAACGGGTGCGGGTGCTGTCTTTTTCAAAAATGAGAGCAATGTTCTTGCCTTTCAGACGCTGGACTTCGTTGCCTGCATATTTGGCTTTCTTCAGGTCAGCGGAAAGATCTAACAAGAATTGGATTTCCTGCGGAGTAAAATCCAGCAGGGTAAGGAAATGACGATTCTTAAGATTGAACGGCATACTTTGCTCCTTGCTTATTCAGGCGGTTTGGTTTATCCGCCGGTTCATATTTAATGCCAGTTT
>DAHVPA010000241.1 GCA_027318525.1 Candidatus Cloacimonadota bacterium
CAGCAGTTCCCAACCTGATTTTTCCGGACATCCGGTAGCGGATGCAGCTTACAATTTAGCTCTATCCCTCAATCCCAACACAATCTGGAAGAGCTGTCTGGAAATAGTCAAAGTTTGTGATATCCCCGGCAGGCTGGGTCAGCAAAGGGATTTTGTCAATGTGCAGAAATTCCTTGATGCAGCGCTGGATTATGAGCAGTCCGGGCGGGATGAACTTCCTGAACTGCAGGGCTTTTTGCGTTATTGTGAAGAAAACTGCAAGCAGGATTTCATGCAGCAGCAGGATGTGGAAAGCACTTCCGCCATTCAATTACTCACCATTCACAAATCCAAGGGACTCGAATTTGACACTGTCTTTGTCTGGTGGAATCTTTCTCCCCGCCAGAAAAAAGAATCCCTTACCCTGCATTCCTGGGTCAGATACGGCGGCAAGGCGTTCAGAGCCTTCAGCAACTATGCTTTTACCCTGCACTACAAAAAAGAGCTCAGCAGCAGCTCATTCCGCAGTATTATGGATGAAGATGAAAACAGACTGCGGTTGGAAGAGCTGAACACTTTTTACGTGGCTTTGACCAGAGCCCGCTGCCGACTTATCCTGAATGCCCAATATCAGCGCAGTGAGGGTTGGGAAAAAGCTTTCTTCCCCAAAGGTTTACCTGTAGAAAGTATCTCACTGCCGCATCTGGCTGTCGAAGCAATCCGCAGTGTCATGCTGCAGGAAGCGCAGATGCTGCCGGATGGAACCTTTATCCTGCGTCCGGAGGGGATTGCCGGGAGTAAAGCTGAATCCGCTCCCTTACAGGAACAATCCTTTGCCTATGACCGTCCTGCCCTCAGCAGTCTGTTACCGGGATTTGATTCTGCTATGCTTGAACCCTTTCCCAATCAGCACCCAGACCAGAATTGGAAGCAAAGTTTCCTGGTCGAACGCTATAACCTCAAGGGCAATATCGCGCATTTTTATTTTTCCCAGCTCAGATATGCTGAAAGGGAAGAGCTGGAACTGGCGCGTATCCTGACCCGGCGCAGGTTTGGCAATCTGATGAAGGATGCCGTTCTGGCAGCACTGATGGACAAGATTGAAAGTCAGCTTGTTTCCATCAAAGACATCTTCAGCCCTGAATATGACCTGGTTTACACCGAGTTCAGCGTCTGGAGCAGGGGCAGGGAATACCGTCTGGACAGGCTGATGCTCAATACCCGTGACAAAAAGTATCGTATCATAGACTACAAGACGGGGGATGTCTATGACGAGCAGCAGCTTGCCAGATATGATGAGATAATAAAAAAAGAGCTCCTGCCTCCGGGATATACCCGCGACCAGGAGCTAACACCTACTTATATAGTTTTATAAGCTGTTAAGCCTTATCCAGAGCCTGTTCCAGGTCTGCTATCAGGTCTTCGGCGTCTTCAATCCCGACCGAATAGCGCACCATGTCGTCTGTAATTCCGGCAGCCAGTTTGGCCTCGGCAGCGACTTTGGCATGAGTCATGGAAGCGGGGTGCTGAATCAGGGTTTCAATCCCGCCCAAAGAGACTGCCAGAACGGCTAACTGCACATTATCCATCAGCTTTCTGCCTGCTTCAAATCCGCCTTTGACGCCAAATGACATCAAAGCTCCGGAGCCTTTCATCTGCTGTTTTGCCAGTTCATGCTGGGGATGGGATGGGAGTCCGGGGTAAAGCACCCAGGCAATCTTGGGATGATTTTCCAGCCACTGCGCAATCTTCAAAGCGTTTTCCTGAGCGCGTTCCATGCGGATGGCAAGGGTCTTGAGCCCGCGGGAAACCAGGTAAGCCTGGTGCGGGTCCATGTTTGGTCCCATACTGGTCATCACATTATACATAAATTTATAATCTTCTTCCGTCTTGCAAACCAGCACTCCGCCCACCACGTCGGCATGTCCGTTGATAAATTTCGTGATGGAATGCAGCACCACGTCCGCACCCAGCTCCAGTGGTCTCTGCAGGTAAGGTGAACAGAACGTATTGTCCACCACCAGTTTGAGGTTGTGCTTTCTGGCGATGTCCGCGCAGCCGGCGATGTCTGTAATGGCGATGGTGGGATTGGCAGGGGTTTCTATATACAGCACTTTGGTGTTGGGACGGATAGCTGCTTCTATCAGCTCGAGCTTGGAGGTGTCAAGGAAAGTGGCTTCCACGCCGAAGCGGGAGAAGTGTTTTTCCAAAACGGTGCGCGATGCTCCGTAAACGGCTGCGGAAGACACAATGTGACTGCCGGCGCTCAGGAAGGTCATGTACATCGTGGTGACGGCTGCCATACCGCTGGCAACGGCGATTCCGCCGAATCCGCCTTCCAGATTGGCGACTGCATCTTCCAAAGACCGGATGGTGGGGTTGCCCAGGCGGGTGTAAATATAGCCGTTTGAGGTGCCGGCAAAGCAATCTGCTCCGTGTTGAGCATTCTCAAATTCGAAGGTGCTGGTCTGATAAATCGGTGTGGTTACAGAGCCCAAAGGGTCTTTCTTGTGCCCGGCATGAATCAGACGGGTGTGAAAACCGGAGTTCTTTTTCATCATTTATTCCTTTTTTATGTTGATTTTATCCTGATGACCAAACTCAGCAAGCCAGCTTGCATGTCAATCTGTTTCATCCCACAAATCCGCTGCATCCTTATGCATAAAATGCTGCTTACTGCCTTGTAATCAGTGAATTACGCCAATCCTCCAGCTTATCTCCTACTTCTTCCCTGGCTACCTCCACCTTAAAAGCAAAAGCATATCAAAAGCATACCAAATGTATATCAAATGTATATCAAATGTATTCATAAATACTTTTAATATACTTTAGAAACACATTAGATATAGATTTGATATACTTTGGCATCTAAGCAGGGGGAATGTAAAAGGCTTAAACAAGGGTTTTC
>DAHVPA010000242.1 GCA_027318525.1 Candidatus Cloacimonadota bacterium
GGCAAAAATCACCGTCAGTGACGAAGCCATTACAGACTATCGCAGACAGTTTGAAGCAATGCCGGTGCTGAGCTCCGATACCTTGAAAATCCTGCTCAATCTGCAGGAATACAGGCTGCTGCAGGATGACGAAATGGAGCTCTACCGCCAGGTATGTCTCAAAGCCACAGAGCTGCTGGTCTATAAACCCACCTCCGGACGCGACCAATCCCCCCTCGATGTGGCAACCAAATCACTCTATGGCAGATGCGAGGAATCGCAAATCCTGATGACTGCACTGTTCCGGACCATGGGCATTCCGGCTAGGGCAGCCAGCACTCCCTGGTGGGCACATCAGGATGATAATCACGCCTGGGTGGAAGTATTTCTGAACGGAAGCTGGCACTATTGCGGAGACTCGGATGGCGGCTATTGGCCCGACCAGACTTGGTTCACGGGTCTTGCCAATAAAATGGTCATCATCACAGCCGACAGCAGTTTGCCCGCTCCTGAAGACGAGGTTTTATCCCGGGACAGATACGGCGCTGTGGTCAACAGCATCAAATATTATGCAGGCAATCAGACACGCGAAATAGAGCTCGAAGTGGTTGACAAGGATGGCTTTCCCATCAGCAATTGCGCTCTGGGCATCTATGTTTACAACTTCAATTCCCTGCGTCCGCAGGCTTTTACCCAAACCGATGAGCGCGGCAGGAAAACTCTCACAGTGGGACAGGGCGCTTTCTTTATCATGGCAATGAAGGATACGCTGGCAGAACTAAGGTTTATCCCTTCCACCAGTTATAAATACATGGATATCACACTGACGCTTGATAACTCTGAACTCGACCCCTATGGCATCGTATTGGAATATCCCGGCAACAGAACTTCTTTTAAGGATGCTCCCCAAAGCTGGAAAGATAAAATCAGGCTGGCAAAGGACAAATGGCAAAACCGACTGGATGAAGCCAGACAGGAGATAAACACTTTACCGATTGGGCAGGACAGTCTCATGACGCTACTGCTGCAGAAATCCAACCTTAATTATATGCAATTATTTTACAGTGTTCTGGATGATAATGAGAGCAATGTTGCGGCAGTTCATAATGACAAACGGACTGCTTCAGAACCTGAAGAAATCAACAGCAGCTCTGAAAATGAAGTCAAACAGCAATTCGGAAAATGGCTGGAGATACTTTCGAAAAACGACGAAAAAGACCTTTGGCAGGCTGACAGCCATTTGCTGGAACGGATTTACCGGTGGGTGGGAGATATGTATCCCAAGGTCAGGAACCTGCCGGAACAGGAACTGCTCAACCTGTTTGAACCTACCATATTTTACGAAAACCTGCCCTGGATGTCTTATCATAAAGAGGATTACGATCCCTTTGCAGATTTCTACCCCCAAAGCATGATGGTCAAGAACGTGCTCAATCCAACTCCACAGCAGGTAATCAGGCACTTTCAAAAGAAGCATAAATTCAATCCCAAAAAAGCATTGAACGGACTGCTACCGCTGGAACTTGCCCTGGCAAATAAGCATTTGACCGGTTATCAGTATAAAATCCTGGCTTGCGCTTATCTGCGTGCCAACCTCATCCCTGCCAACTACTCCAGAATCCCTTATGTGGTCTCGGTCTATGCGGACAGCACCTGGAAGTATTTTGACCTGAGCAAGAATGACTATTTTGTCTTTGAGACAGAAGGCGAGCAGGAATTCCGGCAGGTGACTTTTACCTTCAAAGATGAACTGGACCATCCTGTGGCACTCAATCCTGAGCAGGTGCAAATCTGCTTCCTCAAAGACGGACAATTCTTCCCGACCAATGAACAACCTGACTACAAAGGCAATGGCGTCTTTGCAGCCAAGGTTCCCGAACAGGGGACATTCTATGCCCAAATCGGCTACCGCAACAGTGACAGCCTGACTGTTTATTTCCTCAAACCTTTGGCAGAAGCAGGCAGCCCTATAAATGAAATCAGTCTGAAGCTGGAGCTGTATCATCAGAAATGGTCAGCCGCAGAGGCATTTCTTCAACCTGTCCTGGCTGAACTGGATAGCTTGGGTTATGACTATGCCGTGCTGGGCAGTATGACCAGGGAAAACAGCTTAAGGATGGCAGCAAAACTGCAGGAATCAGGCAACAGATATCTGTTTGCCGGCTTTGAGGATGGGATGGTGGAGAATTTCAACTATTCAGCTCTGGAGTCGTTTAAACAGCTCGTAAAGGATGTTCCTTCCTTGCAGACGCGGACTATTACCCTCATCCGCAACAGCAATGACAAGAGCTGGCAGATGTATGAAGGGCTGTGGGAAAAGCTTCCCTGAAAAAAGTAAGAGCAAGACTGATAACAGAATAGGCTGAAGCACAGATATTTTATATTGACAGAGCGGCATGCTGAGTCAAGAATGTCCATGCCAATTGACATTTCCCCCAATAAAGGAGCAGTCTGAGATGATATCGGTCAAGGAAGCCGCTGACATATTAAAGGTTTCTCAAAAGACAGTTTACAGGTGGATTGCGGAAGGAAAACTACCCTTGAAGCGTTTGGGCAGGCAGTTTTACCTGGAAAAAGCCGATGTCAACAATCTGCTGCTGCAGGATGGACAGGTCAATCCGGCACTCCCTCCCCAGGAAGAATTTACCGATATCCCACTGTCCGAAATGCTCAGCAAAGCAGGAATATTCTATAAGACTACGGGAAATACGGTCAAGGAAGTCATCCATAATGCCCTCAGCCAAGTTGAAGGAGTGGATGCCAGCCAGATGGAACCTATCTACAGGATGTTCCTTTCACGCGAAGAGCTCGCTTCCACCGGCATCGGAGACGGGATTGCCATTCCTCACGCCCGGGGAACGTTGGTGGGATACGTGAGCCAGCCTTTGCTCTCACTGTCA
>DAHVPA010000243.1 GCA_027318525.1 Candidatus Cloacimonadota bacterium
CAGTTTAAAGAGTCTCTGGCTGTTATTCAAAGTGAAACGCAGGCTATCTACTACCTTGTGGTCTTTTTCCAGTTCATACAGCACAGATACATTGGAGTAACCGCTGCCAATCAGAACTTGGGCTGTTTCTCCCGGTTCACAGAGAACTTTCACAGGCACAAACCAGTCCGCCAGCGGATAAGGCAAGTTTGTGGAAGTGGATTTATATACTGTGAAGTATCTTGTAGTCCTGATATCCTGTTGTTTATAAGATGCGGATGTTTCCAGCTTATACACCCCGGGTTCCCATTTGGCAAAGTCACGGATTAGCAGTGAATCTTGGTCCTGAGTGCTGAAGTTCTCATGATAAACCTCACTCAGCACTTTCCATTGGGTAATGTTATCCTCATTGCCATAGATATCGTAGGGGAGTTTATCTTTAAACTCATCTCTGCTCAAGAAATTACGGTCGGGTCTTTCCCAAAGTCTGTTCTTCTGAATCTGCCCGGGTGCCTGGAGTTTTGATATAGTCAGGGTTCCATTCACAGCCACAGGTTCGTTGCTCAGGTTGGTGGTCTGAATGGGGATAACCAGTTTGCCATTATCCAGATTAACTTTGTCAGCTACATCTGCCTTAATCAGCAGTTCCTTTTCGCCGATATTGAGATAGATTGAACCACTGCGGGTCTCACCGCTCAAATCAGTTACGTCTGCATATATGGTAAATGTGAAGTAGGGATTGTAGAGAGGCAGCACGGAGGCATCGCCCAAAGCCTGGAAGGTGAGGGAGAATTCACCTTTGGCATCCGTTGTGAGGTTGCCGTGCATGATTTCCTTTTCCGGAGTTGTGGGCATAGTTCCCCACCACCAGAACCAGTAAGGATATTTGGGCTGTCTGACTATCCGGTAGGCAACGCCGGCATTATCAATGGGGAAGCCGGCATAAGCCAGAGCTGTTCCTTTGATTGTAACTAATTGTCCGAGCTTGAAGGTGTCCTTGGGTTTGTCCAGCTTCACTTCAAAACGCGGGCGCTTGTATTCTTCCACGCTGAAATAAACTGCTCCATTGCCTGATGTGATATACATCTGTCCGGTCAGCACTCCCTGAGGAGCAGTAAAGGTATGGTTAAACGTTCCGAACTCATTGGTGGTCAGAGTCTTACTCTCTATTATCTGATGATTGACATCATAGAAGTTGAGCGTAACACTGTGTTTTGTGAGCAGTTCCTGATATTTCTCACGGTCAGAGCGATAGGCAATGCCTTTCACATAGATTGTCTGTCCAGGACGGTAGATTGCCCGGTCAGTGAAGAGCAGATGATATTCCTGTATATATTTATTGTGTCTGCCATAACTAGTGTAAAGATTAAATATATTGAGCGTATCCTTTGCAGAGGTGATGGAAAAACGCCTGTCCTCATAATCGTCACTGGTTGGCAATATCACATATCCGCGGGAATTGGTCCTGCCTGTCCATTTGAGGCTGTAAAAGTGTTTTCTGGTAATGCTGTTGTAACCCGTTTTGTATACTTTTACCACAGCATTGGCAATGGGCTGGCCTGTCTTGCGATTGAGCACCAGGGTTTTACGGCTGTCCTGATTATCCTGCACATAAGATATGGAAGTGCATTGGAAGGTGGTGTAACCGATTTGAATAGAGTGGTCCTGCACTGACCCCTGCTTTTGTTTGGCAATTATGATATAGTGTCCTTTGGGCAAAGAACCCAAAATCAGTTCATAGCTATGCTGGCGGAAGTCTCCTTCGTTTTCCAGGTTAAAGACCTGTTTCCAGACAGGTTGGTTTTCCCACATTTCCCTTACTTTATTGTAGTTATCTTTATCCCAGTATTCATTTTCATAATAATCTGCATTCTTGATGGAGGTAGATTTGATCCGGAAAATCCTGATTTCAGCGCCATCCAGATTATCCAGTTTGAGTAATACCTTGACTGGAGTATTAGGCAGCACATATTGCTCAGCAGTCAGATTCAGAGAGGTTAATCTGATGCTTTCTGCCAGAGCCTGGCAGGATTTTCCCCCAAAGCTTTGAGGTGAAAGCTTTATCCCCTGTTCGCAGATCTCCAAAGCAGTCTTGTAATGCCAGCGGTAGTCTTCACCCAGCTCGGGATTATATCTGCCGCCCAGCGTATAGTATAACTGCGCCAAATTAAAGGTGGCATTAGCTGAAGCTGGGTTGTCCTTGTATTTGGTCTGTATTTGCTTGAGGGCATCTTCATAATTCTTTTCTGCCCCTGTGATGTCCGAGGTGTTATAAACAAACTGCAGTCTGTCCAAATCAACTTCTATCAGGGCATCAGGGCTCTTATCATTAAGGTGGAAGGCAATCAGGTCCTGATAGAGTTTAATCGCCTGATACTTGAGGGAAAGCGTGTCCGGAGTGACAATATCAAATCTGGCAAAGCTTTCCGCCGGCAGGAAGAACTTCGTATCAGTAATGGAAAATTCGTCGAAGGGCATAGTCAGCCCTGATTCGTCATTCTCATAAAAATCCAGTGCCCGGTGTGCCAGAAAATCATACAATGTCGGACGCAGTGGTCTGTCATCCTTAATGCCATAGAGTATAATGGCGGGGTAGTCTTCCAGCATCACCTTCTGCAGTTCCGAAGGCTTCACCAGGGAGAGCCTGTATTCCTTTATACATTCTTTGGTTATGGTTTTAAGGTCCCAGGTGGCGATGTCGTCCTGTTTGAAGTTGATGGTTTCCGAACGTTGTCCATAGCGCCAGCGGTTTTTCTGATAATAGCTCCAGTAAAGCTGTGCCTGCATGGAGTGAAGGATGGCTGAAGCGGGGAAGGGGGCTGCAGCGATGAATTCATTAACCTTGTTGATTGCCTTTTGGTCGTCAAATTCTTCCCGCTGCTGCATGACTTT
>DAHVPA010000244.1 GCA_027318525.1 Candidatus Cloacimonadota bacterium
TAAAAAGGCAGTCAAAGACAATACAGGTCACGACTTTCCGGATGACCCGTGGGAACAGCTTTGGGGAGCCGTGTTTGCAGTCTTCAACAGTTGGAATAATGATCGCGCCAAGTATTACCGCGCTCTGAATAATATCCCCGAGGAATGGGGCACAGCTGTCAACGTCCAAGCTATGGTGTTCGGCAATATGGGTGAAACCTCCGCTACAGGCGTAGCCTTTACCCGTGACGCAGCCACCGGCGAAAACATGTTTACGGGCGAATACCTCATCAACGCTCAGGGTGAAGATGTGGTCGCCGGCATCCGCACTCCTCAGCAGATTACCAGGATAGGCTCACAGCGTTGGGCTGAACTGGCAGGGGTTTGTGAAGAGGATAGAAAGGAAAAGTTTCCTTCTCTGGAAGAGACTATGCCCGAAGTTTTTAAACAACTAATGGATATTCAGCAGAAACTGGAAAACCATTATAAAGATATGCAGGACCTGGAATTCACAATTCAGGAAGGCAAGCTCTGGCTGCTGCAAACCCGTAACGGCAAACGCACCGGCGCTGCCATGGTTAAGATTGCCATGGACCTGCTGCGTGAAGGCAAATTGGATGAGAAAGGTGTCCTCCTGCGTATGGAACCCAATAAGCTGGACGAATTGCTGCATCCCGTGTTCAAACAGGAAGCTCTGGATAAGGCAAAAGTCATTGCCAAAGGTTTGCCTGCTTCTCCAGGCGCTGCTACAGGTCAGATAGTGTTCTTTGCCGATGAAGCGGAACTTTGGGCTGCCGAAGGCAAGAAAGTAATCCTTTGCAGAATAGAAACTTCACCGGAAGACCTGCGTGGTATGAACGTAGCCAAAGGTATTTTAACTGCCCGCGGCGGTATGACTTCGCACGCTGCAGTGGTCGCCCGCGGTATGGGTAAGTGCTGCGTTTCCGGTGCTGGCTCCATAATAATAGATTACAAAGCTCGCACCATGTGCGTGGACAATGTTATATATAAAGAAGGTGATTGGATTTCCCTCAACGGCTCTACAGGACAGGTGCTGGAAGGCAAGATTGAGACTCAGGATCCTGAATTGAGCGGAGACTTCGGTAAAATAATGGATCTGGCTGAGAAATTTACCCAGATGAGCGTTCGCACCAATGCCGACACCCCGCATGACTCACAGGTTGCCAGAAACTTTGGTGCCAAGGGAATCGGACTCACCAGAACCGAACATATGTTTTTTGAAGGCGACCGCATCAAAGCCATGCGCGAGATGATTCTTGCTGATGATGAAGCAGGACGCCGCAAGGCTTTGGAAAAAATCCTGCCCCTGCAACGGACAGATTTTGAAGGTATCTTCACAGCCATGAATGGCTTCCCTGTCACCATCCGTCTGCTTGACCCGCCTTTGCATGAATTTGTCCCGCAGGAAGATAAGAATCAGGAAGAAATGGCAAAGGAAATGGGCATTGATGTCAAGAAAGTGAAAGACAAAGTCTCATCACTGCATGAACTCAATCCCATGCTTGGTCACAGAGGTTGCCGCCTGGGAAATACCTATCCTGAAATCACAGAAATTCAGGCTCGTGCTATCATTGAAGCAGCTCTGAATGTCAAAGTTAAAGGAATCAAGGCAATACCCGAAATCATGATTCCGTTGATCGGCACTGCCAAGGAATTTGAGATGCAGGAACAAATCATCCGCAAAGTTGCAGAGCAGGTCTTTGCAGAAAAAGGTGACAAGATTGAATACTTGGTCGGCACCATGATAGAAATACCCAGAGCTGCTCTTACAGCTGATTTAGTGGCGGAACGAGCTGAATTCTTCTCATTCGGGACGAATGATCTTACACAGATGACTTTTGGCTATTCCCGTGACGACGCCGGTAAATTCCTGCCGATCTATCTGCAGAAAGGACTGTTGAAGAATGATCCCTTCCAGATTCTCGACCAGGAAGGAGTGGGACAATTAGTGCGCATGGGCACAGAAAAGGGTCGTAAAACAAGACCCAATCTCAAGGTTGGCATTTGCGGCGAACACGGCGGAGAGCCGAGTTCGGTGGAATTCTGTCATAGTGTTGGTATGAACTATGTCAGTTGTTCTCCCTATAGAGTTCCGATTGCCAGAGTCGCTGCAGCTCAGGCGGCATTGAAAAATCCAAGATAAAAGAATCAATACAAAAAAAGGCTGACCCAAAAGGTCAGCCTTTTTCTTTACATCAAATATCAGGGAAGCCAGTTTTCATTAATATATTTAGTGGAGACTTTGTCAGCATCTCCCTTGCCAATGCGGTATTGTTTACCAGTCAAGCTGTAAATGAGGACAGCTCCTTCTTTGCCAAAAGCAGGTTTGGTTTCTGCCACGACAGTGCTGTCTTCCGAATCGATGGAATACTTAAAGTAATCAGAGGCTATCTGTTTGTCGATATTGAGCTGTGAAATATCAATCGGGTAGTAACCGTTTTCGGGGTTATTTTTAAAAGCTTCTGCTTTGACAGCAATATCCTGAATAGTGGTCACGGCTTGGCTCACGTATTGACGACTGAGCCTGACCTGATTGATTGGAACAGCAAAAATAAAGACAAGTCCCACTAGAATAATTATAGAAAGCAACTCTATCAGAGAGAAATTTGATTCATGATTAACCGCAATGGGCTTTTCTGCATTCTTAGCAGTCATTTAATCCTCCAGGATTTATTATTCTATTCTTATAAATTTGGTTGTAGGTTTTTTGTCAAAGGAATTCCTAAAAGCGGAAGCTTCTTTGCAGCATTACTTCATGTGAGTTTATCTCTGGAGCAGGTTTAAGACTAAAGGTATAGACAAATTTGAGCTTGAGTGGCAGATTGAAACGAATGGATGCGTTGTGATAAAGGT
>DAHVPA010000245.1 GCA_027318525.1 Candidatus Cloacimonadota bacterium
TGACCCGGCGCAGCGATTGGGGATAACAACAGATTACTTATCACGAAATATGAATTACATCCGAAGCGTCTTCCCGACGCAGGTCGGGATCCAGTGCTACTACGGATTACAAATTACGAATTATGGTTGACGGCTCTGCCGCCGAACACCGAAAGCAGCATGGCGGAAAGGATTAGCATCGCACCCAACAGGATGGGGAAGCTGAGCTTTTCACTCAAAAGCAGCCAGCCGCCCAGCAGGGCAAAGACTCCTTCCAGACACATAATGATAGTCGCCGGGGCAGGCGGAACCTTCTTCTGTGCCTGCACGGGTAAAGTGTAGCCGATACCGACGGAGAGCACTCCGCTGTAGAGCAAAGGCAGCAGAGCATCTCCCACCCCTGTGTAAAACTGCGGCTGCAGCAGGAAATCCGGCTGCCTGAACAGGTTGTAAAACAGTCCGCAGCAAAGACTGGCAAGGGCACAGAAAGCGTATTGACAGAAGGCGAGTTTCAGCGTGTCGTAAGACTTGGTCCAGACATCAATCAGATGGATGTGCCACGCCCAGAAGACAGCGCTGAGCAGGACTATCAGATTCCCCATTGACGCGCTATATCCCTGCCCCGAGTTAATCATATACAATCCCGTTACAGACAGAAGAATGGCTATCAGAAGCATCCGGGATATCTTATGTTTACGGAAGATGCCGAGTAACGGTACAAACACGACATAGAGTCCGGTGATAAAACCGGCGTTGCCTGCAGATGTATACATAATGCCAATTTGCTGTAAAGACGCCGCCACAAACAGAACGCTTCCCAATAGCCAGGGGAAAGGCATGGCAGTATCGTAGCTCTTTTTGTTATAAGGAGTTTTTACCGTGATAAGCCCCACCACCAGCGCTCCCAAAGCAAAACGGATACCGTTGAAGAGCAGCGGATCCATGTATTGCATGCCCTGCCGCTGCGCCACAAAGGCAAAACCCCAGATGGCGGCAGTCAGCAGCAGAAGCAGTTCAGAACCGAATTTCTTCACAGGCAGGTCTTCCTTTAATTCGTTTTGGTGATAAATCCTTTTGACATCATATACAATTGCAGATATGCAGTATCTTAGTTGCTTGTCAAGCGGCAAATCTCTCACAAAGGCAGTATCAGGAAATGGAAGAAACGTTGTCAGCCGACGAAAACGCCAGGGAATACAAGGTTATAATCGTCTCGCACGGACCTTACATTATCAAGGGCGGCTTGCCCGTCAACAGGGTCAGAGTGGTCTTTGACAAAGATGATATCCCGGTGCGGTATGAACTGGTGGAAACTTATCCCGCTCAGGAAACAACCTCCCTCTGCCGTTGCGGAAATACCCGTAACCGACCCTTTTGCGACGGAACCCATAACGATATCTACTTTGAGGGAAAGGAACATCCGGTGCCTGCTCCATATAAGGATAATGCGCGCAGACTGGTGGGACGCAACCTCATCCTGTTGGACCAAAGGGAACTTTGCATGGGAGTGGGTTTTTGCCACCTGGCTGGCAGCACCTGGGTCCTGACAAGGCTTTCCGACGACCAGGAAAAACGCCGCCTGGCTATCCTGACTTCCCAGCTCTGCCCTTCCGGACGGCTCACTGCCTGCGATAAAGATACCGAAGAGCCGATTGAACAGGACTGGCAACCGGAAATCAGCCTGATTGAAGACCCGCGCGTCAAAGCCAATTGCCCTCTCTGGCTCAAAGGCGGCATACCTGTCCAGTCCCAGGACGGCAGCTTCTACGAAATCCGCTTCCGGGTAACCTTGTGCAGCTGCGGCAAGTCACGTATCAAACCCTTCTGCGACGGACGGCATTACTACGCCTGACGATTGATAAAACTCAAAGCTGCAAAGCTTTGTAAAATACCAAAGATATCACCATATATCAAAGAAATCAAACAGCACCAAAGATGGGAACTCAACAATTTTATTGACAAAAATAGCCGCTATCAGGTTTTTGAATAAGATTGTGGGTGATTAGCTCAGCTTGGTTAGAGCGCTACGTTGACATCGTAGAGGTCACTGGTTCGAGTCCAGTATCTCCCACCATTTTTTTCCTTGTCATTCCAGCGAAAGCTGGAATCCAGTTCCTTGTTTCGTTCTTCACGACGAAGGTCGGGAACCAGTTTTTTAGTGACAAATGCATAGACGTGGGTGATTAGCTCAGTTGGTTAGAGCACTACGTTCACATCGTAGGGGTCACAGGTTCGAGTCCCGTATCACCCACCACTACAATCAATTACGAATCATTAATCATAAATCAAGAGGACATCATACTTCCGAAAAGGGGATAAGCATGAAAAACGGTTTCTGGTCTTTATACTTCAGGATGTTTTATAGACCCAAAAATACATTTGAAATCATCTTCAAAAGTGATAAAGCCCTCCGGTATGGTTTCTTTGCTTTCCTTATACCTGCCCTGGGATACACCCTGTTCTATATAATGGCATACTTCGCCGGCGGCTCACCCTCCACCTTTAAGCCTTGGCTGGCAATACCGATGGAAAGCTATTTCAAGTATGACATTATACTCACACTGCCCGGTTATTATCTGAGTTGGATTGGAGCTTCGGCAACTGTTTACCTTATCTCAAGACTGATGAACGGTCAGAGCAGATTCGATAATATCCTGGCAGTTGTTGGTTTTGGAATTGGGGTGGCAACCTGGAGTTCACTCCTGCATGATTTGACGGATGCCTTCCTGAGCATTATCGGCGTGATTAATATGCGTGAATACGAGCAATTATTAAATGGACCGACCTTCTGGCGTGGACTGCTCTGGACTCTTTATACGCTC
>DAHVPA010000246.1 GCA_027318525.1 Candidatus Cloacimonadota bacterium
GGTCAGCTTTTTTGCCTGTAAAGCGCTTACTGATAAAAGCACAGCAGCAAGCAGGATGAGAATTAATCTTCTCTTATGATAATAGAGCATTTAAAACTCCCAGGTGCAGCTCAGCATGGCGCCGTTTTTTACGAAATCCGGCACAACAGTGATAGAAGCTGCATGTTTTTTGTTATAACGTCTGACGAGAAACGCTGAGTCCAGAATGCTGATCAAACGGTTAGCCAAGGCAGCGCCAATCACCAGCTTTCGGTTGATGACAGCGGATTGTTTGTCCCGCCTGATTTGTTTATATTTCTTCCAGCTTTCGGGGCTGCTCCATTGCCAGGCGTCATCGCCAGAGATGGTGTAATAGGCGATTTCATTGGCATAGTAATCAGGATTGTTAAATTCCATCAGTCCACGGTTGCGGAAATAGAGCTCCATTTCAGAATTATACTGGCTGCTGCTGAAATAGGTTTGCAGCAATTCATAATAGCTGTTGTCACGAGGTGGATTGATGCCGGCATTTACTTCCGCATAGCTTTTGTATGAATCCTGCAGCCATTTGGCTTCCTGGTTAAAACGCACTGCTCCTGCCAAAAACACAACATCGGCAGTAGTGAAAAAAATGCCGCGGTTAAGCTTGCCGGCATAGATTTCACCGCTTCCGGGCAGGATGGCTGACATTAGCATGGCTTGGGGCAAAGACTTGCCTTCTAACTTGGCAAAGCCTGTTGCCAGAATAATCAGCACCAGGAATACAGAACGTTTAGTCTGGTTTACGGACATCAGAACCTGTATTGCACTCCCAGCATCGGCGTGAGAAATCCATCTTTTAGAGATGCATAGTAATTGAATTTAAAGCCGCTGTCGGAAAGATAGAACTTATTAACCTTATTGGCAAGACGAGCTGCATCAATAGCGCTGACAATATGGTTAAGAGCAAGACCAAAAGATATGTAGCGGGCAGTGCGGTATTGGTCCTCGGCATCGCTTCTCATCCGGACATACTTGGCTCTCATGGCTGAATTGGGCTTGTCGATAAGCAGGTTGTCCCCATAAGGATAGTTGCCTTCCCAGGTGTTTTCATAAGAGTTGTAGTATTGGTTTGTGGTATCCGTAATACTGAAAGCGAAGACAGGATTGAAACCGGCATAACCGGCTGGCCAGTCATCCACCGGAGTCATGGTCGGGTCGGCATACTTGGCATACCAATCCACCCATCCAAAGATGTATTTATCATATTTACCGATGTCTTCATAGAAGTGTTGAGTGTTGGAAAGGTCAAGGTTGAAATACTCACCGTCATAGATATCTGCGCTGTGGATGTTTTGCAGGCTGCTTTCCACCACAGTCTGGAAATCGCGATTGTATCTGGTCCCTGTGTATGTATGTCCCTGGTATTCATAGGATATGGTCTCGTTAACATAGTCTTTGTAGGCATCAGCTTTATCATTGCCTTTGCCGTTGTAATAAATCATTCCGCCAATGACTGCAAGCTCGATGACGGGATAGATGAACTTGGAAATGGAAGCCTTGTCAGCGTAAAACTGACCAGCACCTGGCAACAATGCAGAATACAACATGGCAAGCCGGGCGTTTTTTTGTGCATAGTTCACCCGAATAATATCATTGGTCAGACTGTCCTGAAGTGTAGTCTGGTTGCTGCCGGAAAGCATATCATCCAAGGGATTTGTTTCCTCACAGAAGAGGGAAGCGGCTGTTAATATAAGCAGGATTGCCATTATAAATGCGGCTTTGGGCATCGGTTCCTCCATTAAGTGGCTATTTTTCCACGGCAAATTTGGTTCTGAGCGTTTTATTCTCATTCTTTACAGCTACCAGATAAACTCCGGAGCTATATTTAGAAACATCTATCTGTATATCCATGTAGTTTACTAATGCAGTATCAAGTCCTTTTTTGTAAAGTAATTTTCCGGCAATATCGTATATTCTGACCTCAACATGTGCGGAAGGTTTTAGTAATCGTAGATTCATCCATCCTGACCGGACTGGATTAGGAAAGACATATGCGGCAGATTGGATAAAAGTAGAGTCTGGTCTGGTATAATCTGCTATCACTAAACCTGTGCCACCATTGCGAAAACCCTGCCAGCTAAATACAGGAGGTGTCTGGTTGTATAATCCGGCACAAAGCATGATGTCATCATTGGATTGAAAAAACCAGGATAGGCTGTTATCTGCATAAGTGTAATAGACTTGATCCATTGAGAGTTGCTTCATGTCCAAAATACTGGCGCTGGGATCAATCGTTCCGGTTTCATCAACTGCCAACAAAGCACCATCTTCGGTTGTAAGATATACTATCTTACTTTCTTCTAAGGTGCTGGGATCTACTGATCGGCGGATTCTGAGATGTGATGCCGGTTTAAAAGCTCTGCCATAAAAGGTGACAGGATAGCCTGGCAATAGTGTGCCATCTGTTAGGAGTGCATATAATTTATCCTTCAGACCGAAAAGTAGCACAGGAGAATAATCACCAATGGAACTCACAGCCAGGTTGGTCGGCACTGACTCAGAATATGGATTGTTAAAAATACACCTGATCTGATTACTGCTGCATTTGTAAATGTTCCCTTGGTCTGATAAAACAAAATACTCATAGACTCCTGACTCACTATTCTTGATGACGATTGGTTCATATCTTGTGCAGGAATCAGGTAAAGTGAAGACTTGGGTAGTGTTATAAGTATCTAGTTCAATAAGACTTAATGTCTTTCCCTGTAATACCAGAAGCTGATTATTTTCCGCAGCCAAACGGCTTGGCAGCTGAGTTTGTCCCCAATTAATA
>DAHVPA010000247.1 GCA_027318525.1 Candidatus Cloacimonadota bacterium
GTTGGATGGAAAGTGCCTGCACCTCGTCCAGATACCGGTCAAACTCAGTCAAGCCGGTTCTTCCCCGCTGTATTTCCAGGCTGTGACTGGATTTGAACAGAATCTGATGAGGGGAATATTGCTGGGCATAAAGACTGATGGCAAGACTAATCAGGACAACAAGACTGAGGAGAATGCGAAACACCTGCCTATTCATAGAAACTCCTGTTTAAAAATGATAGGTCAGACCTAAGGAATGAGTGTCATTCAACCGGTCGGAGTTTGCCATCCAGCCATAATCTATATTGATATTCTTCCAATTAAGTCCCATTCCTGCAGTCAGTCCTTCATCATCATAAAAGAACTTGTAACCAAGCCTGAGTTTAAGGATTCCCTGAACTGTGTATTCTGTAGAAGCTGTAGTCCTTATTCCTGTATCCAGAGCTTTATTAATGGCAATCTGCCCCGTGATGGTATTCCCCTCAAGGGGATATGAATAGCCAAGACCGGTTTCAATTGTCAGCGGCAGGTTAATGTCTTCCACATCCATTTTGGATGTCAGACCGATATTTCTGACAGAAGCGAAATAAACAGCATTGGTGATGGGGGTAAGAAACAAATAACCAAGATCAGCGCTGAAGCCATAACTGGAAGCGGTATCGAGCTTTTCATAAACAAGACCTGCATTAATGCCCAACAAGTGATCAGGCAGTATTCTGAGAGCATAATTTGCCATCAGGCTGGCGTCCATAGGATGATAGTTACCAATAATCACACCAGTGTCATCGCGGGTATCAATCTTTCCATAATCAAGCATTCTGGCTGCCAGTCCGAAGTGCTGAGCTCTGTTACCTTTGGAGTATATCAATTGCGTATAGTTGGTATCCACCAGCCAGAGACTATGCTGCACACTCAGGTTAAAGCTTTCATCCATCAGATTCGCGGCAGGATTGTGGATAAAAGCCCCAGCAAAGTTATTCTGGTATATTCCGTTGCCTGCCAAAGCAGCAGAAACAGGATTGGCGGGTATTTGCAGAAACTGAAATCCATATTCTCCGGCGTTGGAATTGATCCCGGCTGCCATAACCGGAAGGATGGTAAGTGCAATCAACAAAGCTATATATCGCATGGAGTTCCTCCACATTTTACAAACGTTATTTTTCAACCGCAAATTTGAGCCGTTTAATTGTGCTGCCAGATTTCAGAGATGCAATGTATACACCGCTGGACAGATTCTTTACAGACAGGTCTATTAGTTCTTTATTCTTTAGGTAAGCCAGACAATCAACTTCTTTTCTAAAAATCAGATTGCCCCTGATATCAAAGACTGATACTTCCACATTGGCATCCCGGCTGGTCATAATCTGGAAGGTGATCTTTTGCTCATAAATCGGACGCAGTGGATTGGGGAAGATATACGTTTCACCGGGAACAAAGAGTTCTTCTGTCGCATATTGATTGGGAAGTCCTGCCGATTCAACAGATGAAGTCCTTTGCAGATTTGCATATCTGCAATACCATTTGCTATCATTAAAAGCTTCCAAGGCTGAATCAGGCAGTTTGGAACGGAAGATTTTGCCATTGTCAGTAGCTGACCAAGCATAAACCAGACTGTCTGATGCCTGATGCACAAAGGGTAAATGTCTGCTACGGTCGGAAAATGAGACCGGATAACCATTCATCAGACGCAGGTTGTCATCAATAGCTGCCAGCCTGTTGCGGGAAAAAGCTCCCAAATATTCCGTCCTGCCATCTGCATCCAAATCTGCCGACCAAATCCCTGAGGTAATTGATAATGTATCAACCGGAGCCATACCGGTATAGTTTACCAGCATGTTTTTACCTGCGTAATCATACACTGCAAAGGAGTTCTCACCACTTACCAGATAATCAAGAGTGCCGTTATAATCGGTATCATTAATTGTAACTTGAGTGTTGGAGCGGAAGGGTAAATGAATTGGATAACCCGGACGCAGATTGCCTGTCAGGTCTGTTATGTAAATAGAGTAGGGAGTCTGAATAATCACGTCACCTTCAGACCCAGGGATTATTGGAGCAATTGACATAGCTATAATGGTTGAGTCTGCAGGAATATCCAGGAAGAAGTTGCTTGGAACATCATTTCCGGGTGTAAGCTCATTTAGGGCATAATGTGGACCATCAGACTCAGGTTTGGAAAGAGCGTATACTTTATGCTTATAACCGGAAAGATTGGCAACCAATGGTCCTCCATCACCTATAAGCCATGTTTCGGCAGGATTTTGCCAGTCACCAATTGAATACAGATTTATGCCAGAGCTGATGAATTCGTCCTGGTAGTAATTCTGTGAAGATATAACAAGATAATTGTCCAATATCATAAGTGGTGCAGCCCATTTCCTGTTATCTGCAATGTTCAGGACTGTGCTTATTTGGTCATTTGTGAGTTTTTTTATGCTCCTTACAGGATTATCGGGATTTACAGTCAAATCAAAATCAAGGTAAAAGCTTTCCCCGTCCCAGACATAGCTTTTGAGAGTTCCGGGCATATCTATGGGAAAGCCCGGAGCCAGTTCCTCATTCTTCCACATGAAGAGGTTACCATCCGGCATGGGATAAAAAATTTCATTTTTGCCATCATTATCAGCATCAACCGAACAAGCATCCAGATTATTGGTTTCTGTATAGCCTGTGCTCAGCTTCCAGCCGAAACTTACCGAAAAAGTCATCTGTTGACCTGCCGCGCTGATATCAAATATCTCCAAAGGTATGCCGCCATAATAACTCGCAGCAGTGGGAAGATGGGT
>DAHVPA010000248.1 GCA_027318525.1 Candidatus Cloacimonadota bacterium
CCGATCTCTCCTTCTGTTCTTTTATGGGTGATGAAGTTGTAGTCCGGTATATTCACCGCTTTACCGCTCAACATTTTACGCACGTCGGAAAGCAGATATTCATGGTCAATGGCATCCGGATGGTCAAAGTTGACCTGTTTGATTTCCTCGTCAGAAAGATGGCTGAGGTCAAGATAGTAATTGTCATGAGAGATGATGACAGTGCGGGAATCACCTATCCTGTTACCTATGGCGCGGGCAATAGTGGTTTTTCCTGAACAGGTGCCGCCGCCAATCAGGATGAGGTGGGCTCTGGTTACTTCAGATTGCGTGGAGAGCATTCCTTTATTATCAGATACTGGACTATGTTACAGATTAACAGCCGGGAAATTACGAGCCTATCTCCAGCTCATAGCTGTCCAGAGCGGAATTCAGGTTATCAAAAAACTGGAATATTTTATAAGCGCGGGTAATATCAAACACCATCTTGGGTTTGTCCTGAATCCCTACCAGACGGATATCTCCCCCGGCTTGTGATGCTGTTTTGAGACAGGCTACAATCATGCCGAGCCCGGTGCTGTCAATAAATTCGCATCCATTCATATCAAATATGAAATAGGGAGTATTAGCGCTTTTTTGTTCGAATGTCCGCTTCAGTTCAGGTGCGTTGTAGGAATCCAGCCTGCCTTGCAGTTCCAAGACTCCCACCTTGCCTTTTTCATAATAATTAATGTTCATCTTTCACCTCATATCTTCATAAGGGACATGTTTCTCTTGCCAGAGAACTAATCATAGCAATCCGATTATAATGTCAATTGTTTATATGCCGCCAGGTATCTGGAAGCCAGGTAAGAAAAGGTGTATTTGGTGTTAACAAGCTCCCTCCCCTGCCCGGCAAGCTCCGTTAGCCGCTGCCTGTTTTTATAGGCTTTGAGCATCTGTTGTGCCAGGTCTTCCACATCTTCAGATCGGAATAGGTAGCCGTTGCAGTCCTCATTCACTAGGTTGGGATCAACGGCATCGCTTTGCAAAACTGGGGTTCCGCACATCCAACCTTCAATCACAACGTTTCCTGCTTGCATATGCCTGGCAGGTACTATCTGCAAATCCGCCGCCTGAAGCCAGGCAAGAGCTTCTTCCCTCTTCACTTCATCAGTGAACAAGACGTCGCCTTGCAGCCCTTCCCTGCTTATCAGCAGTTCCAGTTCTTCATAAAATTCACTATCGTATGTTGTGCTGCCCACCAAGACCAGTCTGGCTTGAGGCAGGGCTGGCAAAGCCCGGGCAAAAGCTTTTACCGCCAGGTCCTGACCCTTTTGCCTGGTAATCCTGCCCAGACAGACAAAGAGGAAATCGCTTTCCGGAATGTTAAATCTGCTGCGGACAGACTGCACCGGTTCAGCAACCGATACAGGCTTGATTGGCAAAGGAATCTGTTCCACTCTCGGATTAAGCCGGTTCAGCTTTTTGTAATCTTTTTCGCACACCGTGAAGATATAGTCTGCATTGCGCAGCAGCGCTTTTTTCAGATAGCTGATGCCTGCTTCCTTGAAACTCGCAGGTTGCTCTGCATCGACTGCTGCAATTTCAAACACATTCATGACGACGGGGATTTCCCTGATTTTACCTGCCAGAAAGGCGAGTGTTCCATTTGGCGAAAATCCGGGATAGCACTGAATAATATCATAGTTATGGCGCAATAAATGACTAAAGATGCCGCTGCATAAGGTTTTACTGCGTGATAATGGTTTTTGTCCTCCGCCTGCTCTGAAATCTGCAAAGTGCAGTATCCGGAGGTTGTCATCATGTTGCTGAAGAGATTCACCGCCCTGTCCGGGACAAAGCACCGTAACCTTGCATTCTGGAATCAACTTTTGAACCAGTTGATACACGTGACTGCCAATCCGTCCTGCTTCCTCGCCATAAGCTTCTGTCACAATCGCAATCTGCAACACTCCGGCAGCTGTCTGCGCAGGTTTGGACAGCACATCGTGCAAATCCTGCAAAAACTTGCGTTCTGTATTGATTTTATCATGTTTTTCGCGCAGCTTGGAATTAAGCTTTTCACCCAGTTCCAGAGCTGCCAGCGGGTCTTTGAGTAATTGTGTTATCTTGGCTGCAATACCGTCTGCCGAGTTTTCCAGAGCCAATTCTGATGAGCTTAGCTCCAGTTCCGAAGCGCCTGCAGCAGTGGTGACTACTGCTTTGCTCCAGAGTGCAGCTTCCGTTATTCTATGCAGGGAAGCGCTTTTCCGGAGCGGCAAAACAATCAGCAGAGCGGATTTGAGGTAGTTGCTTATCTCTTTTACTTCACCAATCAGTTTGATTCTGCCGCCGGTCAGATGTTCGTGCACCGGCTGGGCATTTTTGCCTACGATATAGACTTTGACATCTTTTTCCTGCAGGACTTTGGAGATGCGGGCATAGATTTCCTTGGTCAGAAACTGAAAGGCATCGAGGTTGTTTTCGTTGGCAAGGTCACCATAAAAGAGAATGAATTTATCCTTCAAAAGCGCACTTTCTTTTGCTTCTACATCAGTAGTAATGAGATTGGAAACGCTGAAATCAAGGGGATTGGCAAGCAGTCTGAAGTCTGCTTCTTCTGCTTTCAGACCTGAAATCTGCAATGCTGCCCTGACCTGGGAGGGTGCTGCCAGAAAAAAAGTATAAGGCTGCCGGAAGAGGTTCTTTTCCAGCATTTGCATGCTGATGTATTCCAACTGATGAGCCAGGTTCTGACGGCGCGGATTCTGCTTCCACAAAAGCAATTCA
>DAHVPA010000249.1 GCA_027318525.1 Candidatus Cloacimonadota bacterium
CCTCAAGCACTACGGCTATCACCTGGAACACAACTTCGGCCACGGTGGGCAGTCTCTGGCGATGGTGCTCGTGATGCTGAACCTGCTCGCCTTTCTGTTCCATACGGTGCTGGATCTGTGTGACGAGCAGTACCGGGCGGTACGGGCCGAACTCGCCACGCGCCAGACCTTCTTTAGCTGAAAGTCTGACCGGTTCGAGTCCGGCAGCCTGCAAAGCTTTTTTCCCGCTCAAAATCTTGCCTTTATACTCTGCCCTGCCTCGTCCTATCAGGACTAGGGCAAGGTGGGAAAGAGGTGAAAGGTCTCCACTGGCTCCGACAGACCCTTGGCGTGGAATCACAGGATGCACTCCGGCATTTAACATATCTATCAAAGCTTGCAATGTTGTAAGTTTTATACCGGAAAATCCTTTGGCAAGAACATTGGCACGTAACAGCATAATGGCGCGTGTCTGGGCGGTATCATAAGGTTCTCCGACCGATACTGCATGGCTGATGAGCAGGTTTTCCTGCAGTTCATCTGTATGCTCGCGGGATATCGTGACATTGCTGAATTTGCCGAATCCGGTGGTCAAACCATATACGATTCTGCCTTCGGCGATGACCTTGTCCACATACTGGCGGCATTTCTTTACTTTGGCAATCGCTGGTCCGGACAGTTTGACCTGGGCATTACAGACGGCAACTTCTCTGATTTGGTCAAAGGTCAGGCTATCGCCGTTGATCATAACTTTCTGCATGTATATACTCCGTTAGGGTTGGGGGATGAAAAGCAGCATTTGCGGCAGCAATTTTCCCCACTTTTTGCCATGTTTACAGGCTTTGGTTTTTTGTCAAACAACCTGATAAACCGGTGGTCTTGATCCGACATTTTTCACTATTGACTCAGAGGGTTTGCAGAGAGTTTCCAGAGGCAAAAGTCTCTGCAAATCCCCTTCAGACGCATCTGGTGAAAAATGTAGGAAAGACGATAAAATATAGCCGGATATGAGGATATGTTCTGAACAAGCCATTGGGGAAGAGCAATTGAGATAAAGATAGAATAAGGAATAAAGCGGTGAAACTGCGGATTTATATTGACAACATATACAAAGTCTGATTATCATGAAAACGATTGGAAATGTGCGGGGAAAACGATAATTAATCAGCTCAGCAAAAACCCTGGGGGTTTTATCAGCCGAATCAGTATAGCACGTTATTTGATTTTTTTGGCAGTTATAGCATCGGTAGTTCCTGCCTATTTTCTTTTACGTTCCTGCAGTCAAAAACTCAGAACCAATCCCTCTATTTTTAAATACAGAGATAAAGCTGAGCGGGATTCACTCCAGATAAGCAAAGTCCGCTTTCAGACACAATGGCTGCATCAATCACAATTTGCCGGCTTTTATATCGCTAATGAAAAAGGCTTTTACCGTGATTATGGTCTGGAAGTCGAAATCAGCATGGGTGGACCGGAAAACCCCTCTGCCAATGCGCTTTCAGAAGAGAAAGCAGATTTTGTCACCATGTTTCTGACCACAGCGCTACGTGAGATTGATGCTGGTAATCAAATCATCAATGTTGGACAAATATCGCAAAAATCATCATTACTACTGGTAGCATTGAAAAGCAGCGGAATCGAGAAACTGAAAGATCTCAACGGAAAAAGGGTGGGACTTTGGAAAAACGATTTTAAGGAACCCTCGCTCATCCTGCTCAATAAAAATAAAATCAATGCTGAAATTGTGCCCATCTCCTGGACAACGAATGTGCTATCCGAAAAGGTGGTGGACGTGATGAACATGATGGATTATAACGAATATGACATCTTTATCAATTCCGGACATGCGCCGGATGAACTAACCGTGTTTGCTGCGGCAGATTATGGAGTAAACATACCTGAGGACGGAATCTATTGCCGCAAAGACTTTTACCTGCAAAATCCGCAATTGTGCCAGAACTTCGCCGAAGCAACTATGGACGGCTGGATTTATGCTATGAACCACGAAGAAGAAGCTCTGGCAATTGTTCTCCGATATCTTAGAGAGGCACACCTTCCAGCCAATATCCCTCATCAGAGATGGATGCTTAAAAAGTTTAAAGAAGCAGCTATGAATAAACCGGAACAGTTTGGGACACTTTCCGAACAAGATTATATCAACTCTGTTAAAATGATGAAAGAAAACGGAGTAATCAAGACCAGCCTACCGTATCAGGATTTTACCGGAACAAAAGATGCCGGACAGCATTAAACAAACCTTTGCCTTTCAACTTGTGGCAGCACTGCTGGTGTATGCTTTCATTATCTTCGGTCTGATGTTTTTTGTTAATTCCATCTTAACCCGGCGTGTGATGCTCAAAAACGCAGAACAATTCGCCGGCAGCCTGACCATGGAAAACATAAACAAAATAGAGGGTATCCTATCCGACATAGAACACGAAAACGATAATCTGTGCTTTCTGATGGAACACCAAAGCCTGAATTCTGACGAACTGAACGGATATGTGCAAAAACTTTTGGCGCGAAACAGGGAAATCCTTGCCCTTACCATTGCCGACCATCCTGAACAGAATAACCCGTCTCACCCGGCTCAAAGCCAATCATTCTTTATCAAACAGAATAAACTGACCAGTATAGTAAACTCCTCAGCAGAGAGAAACTATCAGATAGAAGACTGGTTTATCATCCCGAGCGCAAAAAATTCCAGTTATTGGTCAGAACCTTGGGTGGACAGC